>DASYLC010000126.1:0-3324 GCA_036009775.1 Chitinophagaceae bacterium | reverse complement strand
GGCCGGCTTTCTTGATTTCGCTTCTTCGAGCTGCGCCGCCATTACATCTTCATAACAATAACGGTCAGTTTGATAGAAAACCCCGAATGGTCTGGGCAAGTGTCCTTCTATTTTGGGGTCGTCAAAAATACGTACGAGTATCTGTGCTTTGTAGATATCATGTTCGTCGTGGACCCAGCAATCATCAGCGCTGTGTCCCGCATTCAGGTCTACAATGGTCGGAGTAAATCCATCCAGTTTGATCCCTTTATCGTTGTTGGCGCCGAAGGTCAGCGGCTTGCCCTGTTCCAGGAAAAGTGTTTCTGTTGGTTTGCTTCCTTTCTCTGTAAATATTTCAAATGCACCATCATTAAAGATGTTGCAGTTCTGGTAGATCTCCAGGAACGAAGCTCCTTTGTGCTGGTTGGTCCGGATGAGCATCGCCTGCAAATGTTTGGGATCACGGTCCATGGTCCTGGCCACAAATGTTGCATCGGCGCCCAATGCCAGTGCCAATGGATTGAACGGATGATCGATACTTCCCATCGGGGTGCTCTTGGTCACTTTTTTTTCTTCTGATGTGGGAGAGTATTGACCTTTTGTCAAACCATAGATCTGGTTATTGAACAATAGAATATTTACATCAAAATTCCTGCGCAGCAAATGGATCGTATGGTTACCACCGATACTTAACCCGTCGCCATCACCGGTAACGATCCACACACTTAGTTCCGGTCTCGATGCTTTCAATCCCGAAGCCACCGCGGTCGCTCTTCCATGGATCGAATGCATACCATAGGTATTCATATAATAGGGAAAGCGGCTGCTGCAACCGATACCGGAAATGATCACGATATTTTCCCGGGCGATGCCCAGGGTCGGCATTACTTTTTGTACCTGTGCAAGGATCGAATAATCACCGCAACCGGGACACCATCTTACTTCCTGGTCGGTGGCAAAATCTTTGGCGGTCAGCACAGGAGCTGTTGTTGTTTCACTCATAATAAAGGGTTCTGTACAAATTTACAATTATAGCAGCATATGGCCTCCCCCTCTGTCTCCCCCTCTGTCTCCCCCTCCGAAAGAGGGGGAGAATTCAATATGTCAATACTTCGGCCGATCAGTTTTCTGTGGCAGGGACGGCTTTCCCTTTGTTCTTCTTCGCAGTACTGATGCTTTTCCCGATAATGGCGATGAGATGCTCGGTTTCACCGTATACTGCTTCCAATTTAGCTGCGGGTTTGATCATTTCTTTTTTGCGGATGATCTTCAATGCTATGCGGCATCCTTTTAGCTCCTGGAGAACCGCTGACATTTTTTGTATAAAATCATTTCTAGACCCGGAATTTTGTGCTTCGCCATAGTGAAGCATGGGAGAAAAACTTGATTTGATCAGTTGTTCCCCTAAATAATTGCCCGCACCGGTATCGGGTAATGCATCCGCAATCCCAAGTATATTGCTGGCAAAATCAATAAAGCGGTCTTCGAGCTCATACTTTTTTTGTTCCATAATTAAAAGATTTAGAACACTAAAGTATATTCCGGCCGATACCCTTCCATGGGAAATCAACCGCTGATCGCTGTTTCTTTTCCCTTTTGCGGTCGTTAATTGAACATGGATCGATGACTAATTCCACATTGAACGGTCGTACGATTAATTCAATGAGAGAGGCAGGTGATGAGGTCTATTGACTCCCTGTCAATTCCTCCCAATACTCCGCCGCTCTTCTCGTATGCGGTATCACGATCGTTCCACCCACGATATTCGCCACTGCAAATACTTCATACATTTCTTCTGTCGATACGCCCAGTTCATGCGACTTCCCCAGGTGGTACCTGATACAGTCATCGCAGCGCAGCACCATACTGGCAACAAGACCCAGCAATTCCTTGGTCCGCACATCCAGCGCTCCTGCCGCATAGGTATTGGTATCCAGGTTCCAGAGACGTTTGATGACCAGGTTGTCCTTACTGAGAATAACCTCATTCATCCGGGTCCTGTAATCATTGAATTCTTTAACAAGATCACTCATGGTATAAATTTTTTTATACCTCAAATGTAGAAAACAGGGCCATTCGTCATTTACCAATAGCGGAAAGCCACTCCGAATTCGTATTTTCAGTTTCCTAAAATCGCCACATGAGAAAACTATTTGTATTCATTTTTACTCTTTTACTATTCGTTACCGCATTCGCACAAAATGGAAAGGATCCCGTAAAAGTGACTGATCTGCTTAAAATAAGATCGGCCGGGGGCATCAGTCTCAACCGCGACGGCAGCAAAGCGGTCTTTACGGTCACGGCCATTGAACCCGAAGGCGATACCAAACTCGAATACAAATACGTCACACAGGTCTGGATGGTGAATACAGACGGAACAACACAACCCAAACAACTTACTTCCAAAGAAAATTCGACACAACCCGTTTTTAGTCCCGATGGAAAACAAATTGCCTTTGTCCGGGTTGTCGATAGCAAGCCACAGATCTTCCTGCTATCGCTGGAAGGCGGTGAAGCCATTCAATTCACGAAGTATAAATATGGTGCGTCGGGTCCTAAATGGAGTCCTGATGGAAAACAGATCCTTTTTTCTGCTACTATTCCTATAAAAGACCTGTTGAAAGATTCGCTACTTAACCCCGGCAGGGAAATTCCAAAATGGCCCGCGGAAAAACCGGGATTTGATAAGAACCAGCAACTAAAAGCCAATATGGCCAAACCTGATCCTGATGGAACGATGGAAGAGATAAGAGCTTACCTGGATAATAATGCTGCCGACAGAAAAGCCAAAGTGGTGAACAAACTGAATTTCCTCGATGAAACAGATATAAGCACCGATATCAGCTTCAATCATTATTTTATCACCGATGTAAAAAAAGAAGCGAGACCGGTGGCCGTTACAAAAGGATTCTACCGTTTCAATTTTGCTGAATTCACTCCTGACGGCAAACAATTGATACTGTCCGGCGATATTGATTCACTGGAAAACCCCGACCGTTCTTTGGAAAGCGAGATATTTATTGCCAATGCAGATGGTTCGGGTCTTCGTATGTTATTGGGACAGGTGGGGAAAAATTATAATTCTCCCCGTATCTCTCCTTCTGGTAAATGGCTGGCTTTCCAGTATGGTAACACGTCATTTGTCAGTGTTGCTTCGCTGGGAGTTATTTCATTGAACAATCCTTCCGCAATCACTGATATTCCCTTTGACAGGTCAAAAGGAAATATCAGCTGGAGCGATGATGAGCACTATATTTATTTTTCCGCGCAGAGTAACGGAGGTCAGCCCGTTTACAGGGCAAATACCAGCACAAAGAATGTTGAGCAACTGACCAGCTATGATAA
>DASYLC010000125.1:0-11268 GCA_036009775.1 Chitinophagaceae bacterium | reverse complement strand
ACTAACGGTTTCGTATGACCGGGAATTAGACCCCTGTAGCCGGTCAGCAGTTTTTTGATGCAAGTCAATTTTAATCAGGCATCTTTTGTTGTATCTTGGATCGAATCGAACCAGGCTGAACTATTTTTATTTGAACCACCCACTAAACTCTGTTTATGAACCCCCAATTAGAAGAGATCCGGGAACAGCAAAAGCAATCCTGGAACAAATTTTCTCCCGGCTGGAAAAAATGGGACGACCTTACCATGGATTTCCTGAAACCCATGGGAGATGAGATCATTGCCAGGATTCAACCTTCCGGGAACAATCTCGTTCTGGATATAGCCGCTGGTACCGGCGAACCGGGACTCACCATCGCCGCGATGATACCCGGCGGAAAAGTGATCATTACCGACCTGGCGGAAGATATGCTGACGATTGCCAGGGAGAATGCGGCAAAAAAAGGTGTCAATAACATCGAAACCATTGCCTGTGACGTCTGTGAACTCCCCTTCGCCGATAATAGCTTTGATGCCATAAGCTGCCGCTTTGGTTTCATGTTCTTTCCAGATATGCAACTGGCTGCCGCTGAAATGTACCGGGTATTAAAGCCCGGCGGGAAAATGGCCACATCGGTTTGGAATATCCCCGAAAAAAATTTTTGGATCACCGCCATGATGGGAACGATCCATAAGAATATGGAATTGTCACCGCCTCCACCCGGCGCACCCGGTATGTTCCGCTGTGCTAAACCCGGGTTGATGAAAGAAATGCTGGAAAAGACAGGTTTCAGGAACATTGCGGAAAAAGAAGTACCATCGCTGCTCAACAGCGGTACCGTGGAAACATACTGGGACATGATGACAGAGATCGGTGCACCGATCGTGGCCGCACTCAGCAAAGCGGATGACGCGATGCGGCAAACTATAAAGAATGAAGTATTTGCCCTGGTAACAAATCAATATTCAGGCAGGGTTGCTATCAATGGCAGCGCCCTGGTGATCAGCGCTGAAAAATAAACTGCTTATTTTAACCTATGCGATACCGGTTGTTTTTGATTGGTCTGATTATTATTGTCTCCTGCTCCCCGCAGCGGATGATGGAAACCAACTTATATTTCGGGCAGTCCAAACCTTCCGGGGAAATGGTAACAGAAACCGAATGGAACCAGTTCAAAGAGAACTATATCAGCAAAGTGTTTAAAGAAGGCAGTACAGTGATCAATGTATCCGGCAACTGGTATGATCCCGATAACCATAAACTGATAACAGAACCTACATATAAGGTCATTTATTTCTATAAACCATCGGAAAAAATCTCCAGGCAGATAGACAGCCTTCGCTACTGGTATAAGACCCTTTTCCAGCAGCAGTCCGTGTTACGGGTCGACCGGAAAGTAAAAGCCTCTTTCTAACCTGTTGTCACTCTGGCCTGTATGGGCTTAAAAAAAAACGACTGCGACTATTCTTCCAATTATTTGCTTTTCTGCGCTTCCCGTTATTTATTTGCACAAAATTTTAATTGCATGAAAAAATTTACATTAGTATTTTCTTTGCTTTTTATTACCGGGACTGCTTTCTCCCAGATCTCCGTTGCATTGGGTGGAAATTACACCATGTATAAAGGTGATTTTCAAAAATCAACTCCCGGTGCGCAGATCAGGGTTGGGTATGCTGCGAGTGAAAGGATCAGGACCGAACTGGGCTTTACCTACGGTTTCCCGATCACACAAGCCAGCTCTGTACTGGTCGCCGATGGAATAGGCAATACTGTCGATGTTGATTCCGAGATCAAATACAAATTCAAGACGATCTCTTTGCTGGCGAATTACAATTTCATCGGTGATGAAGAAACATCTGCCAGCTTATACGGACAGTTCGGCGCCTCCTTTGTATTAGTGAACTACAAAGAAGACATTACCGGCAGCTACGATAAGAATGTCTACACCAATCCGCTGAACCAGATCGGAAAAACAAATGAAAGCGGTTTCACCATCAACCTTGGATTAGGTGGTGAATACAGGTTTGGGACCCCGGCCGTTTTTGCAGAAGCTGGGATCGCCCTACCCGCTAACCAAGTTGGGAATACCTACGTGGAGAATGTGATCCCTTCCCATTTTGTTTTTAACCTGGGAGTAAGAATATCATTCGGTGGTGGTTATAATTAATAACATCTGACCAGAACATTGTAAAAGTCTTCCCCCGGGAAGACTTTTATTTTATAAAGCAGGTCCTGAAGTATAAAATATAGTTAAAGCGTTGCAGGCACAGCACCGCTTTCCGGCTCCGGTTATGCAATTGATCCGGGCCCCGCATCACACTGGTTCAACTCAATTGTTTGTCATGAGAAAGAACTTTATCCTTGCCAGTTCCCTCCTTCTCTGCCTGGGAGCGCTGACCGCCTGGAATATCCTGCATCCAACACCAGCACCAAAACCTGCAACGATCCGTCCTGTGAACCTGGACGACTCAGGCCAGTATGAAAGAGATATCCTGTCAGAGATCCTTGCCCTGAACAGCGGGGAAAAATACAAACCCAAAAAAGACTTCCGGAAAGGACATGTAACCGTGTCAACCACACAAACACATTTTGAAAAGACACCCGATGGGTTCTCTATACAACTCGGATCCAATACCAATATACCCACACCTGCGGTCATCAATGGTCACGTTTATACCAGCGGTGGCTTTGGCAGTAAACAATATTTTTCGTTCGATGCGCAAACAGGGAAAACGGACTGGGCGATCGATCTCGACGATGATGGCCCCTCCTCTCCCGCCGTGGAAGATGGCATCATTGTTTTTAATACGGAATCCTGCACCATTTTTGCGTGCGACCTGCTGACAGGAAAACAGGTATGGTCATACTGGCTGGGAGATCCACTGATGTCCATGCCAACTATTGCTAACGGTATCGTGTACACATCTTATCCCGCCCACTACGAAGGAGCAGCTGTTCAGACAAAACGGGATACGGCGGATAAGCAACTGAGCCTGTTCCCCACGCATGTACTCATTGCCTTCGATCTGAAAACAGGTGATATCCTCTGGCAAAGATGGATCGACAGCGATATCATGTCGGCTCCCGTTGCCAAAGACGATCTCTTGTATATAACCACTTTTTCCGGGGCCTTGTATAAAATAAAACAAAGGACGGGCGATATCCTCGAAGCAAAAGCGATCCGCGCCACTTCCGCGCCGGTCTTTGATGGTAATAATGAATTGATCGTAAGCCGTCGTTCCGACAGTTTTGGAGATTCTGTTGCCTCGGAAATGATGGTAAGAGGAATGGGAAGGAACAGGCAGGCTATTTACAATAAAAGATCGTATTATATCGACAACCGCGTACAGGAAAAATCAAAGCTGAAAGCAGAAGCACTGAAAATGGATGCCGGGAACGGATTCTCAGCCGGCGCACCGGCCACTTCCAACTGGAAAGCCGCCTATGATAATATCGGGCAATCCAATGTCGCTTCCCTTCAATCCTTCCAGGGGTCAAGGGCGATCTGGCACCGCGGAAATTTATACAACACGATGGGTGATGAGATCATTTGTACGGATTCGGCCGGTAAAGTAAAATGGAAATACGGATTGGATGGTGATCTTAAACAACAGGGAGGATTTCTTGGTACACCGCCTGTGTATGCCAATGGTTATCTCCTGGTTGCCACGCTCAATGGGGAGATACTGATCATCGATGCCAAAGATGGAAAGGTCAATAAAAAATATACGATCAAAGAAGCAGTGCGATACCAGCCCGTAGCCGATAAAGGATGGGTGTACGTAACCACCGTGAACAGTAAACTATACGCTATCAATACCGGCAATCCCGGTATCACAGGCTGGGCCATGTGGGGAGGTAATGCCGCCAGGACCAATATGGCCGTAGAAAAATAACCAGCTGCCATATATCATTCCCATTCCCCGGTCTTCCATTACAAACGCTGATCTACTAATAATTTAGTAGTTTACTTTGAGATGCTGTAACCTGCCTGCAGGTGACGACGTCACATAAAAAAATAGCCATGAACTTCTTCAAAACCCTGCTTACAGGCTTTGTATGCCTGTGCTCATCCGCGATCATAACCCCGGTAGCCGCGCAAACTTCCGTAACCATCAGCAACGATGCCTGGCGTAGTGACCTGCGTTATTTTCAAGAACTGATCCATTCGAAGTATCCCAATCTCTTTTATAATATTACCAGTACACAATTTGACAATGCTGTCGCTTCCTTGGATAAAAAGATTGGTAAGCTCAGCGATACAGAAATGAATGTGGAATTTGTAAAGCTGGTGGCTTTGTTCCAGGTAGGACATACCAACGTAAGACAACGTTTTGGTGATAATGATTCAAAAGCCTGGGTACACCCTATTCCTGTACGGTTTTATTTATTCAGCGACGGGCTCTATATAAAGAGCATTGATGCAAGATATAAAGAAGCGGCAGGTGGCAGGATCGTTAAGATCGGTAACACACCTGTTGCGGAGGCTATCGAAAAGATCCGCCCTGCGGTGGCATTTGAGAACGAGCAGGGATTTAAGAATATGATACAATATTATTTGAACCTGCCGGAGTTTTTACAGGCCGTTGGTATCATTGAACAAAAAGACAGGGTATCCCTGACCTATCTCAAAGAAGGGAAAGAAAAAAATATAGTAATAGCGGCTGAAAATATGCCTGCCCCAAACGGACATGGAATGAGTATGGCCAATCCCAACTGGGTTGATGCTTATCAAAATACAGATAAGAACAGTACTCCTTTATGGATGAAAGAACCCGGAAAGCTTCGTTATTTTGAATACCTCCCCGAAACAAAGACCGTATACGTAAAACATAGCGGTGTGCAGGACGGTCCCGATGAAACGATCGCTGACTTCTTTGCCCGGGTGTTCCGTTTCGTTGACAGCAATGATGTCGACAAATTCGTTCTGGATATACGGCTGAACGGTGGTGGCAATAATTACCTGAACAAATCCGTGATCACCGGTATCGTACAGGCAAGGAAGATCAACCGCAAAGGCCATCTTTTTATCATCACCGGGAAAGCCACTTTCTCCGCGGCCCAGAACCTGACCAATGAGCTGGAAAAATACTCCGAAGCCATCTTTGTAGGAGAACCCACTTCGGAGAATGTAAATTTCTTTGGCGATACCCGTACAGAAACACTACCCAACAGTCAATTAAAAATGGGTCTTAGCTGGATGTGGTGGCAGAACCAGGATCCCCGTGATAAAAGAAAATGGACAGCGCCACAACTGGCCACAGAAATGAGTTTTGACGATTATCAAAAAGGGAACGATCCGGCGATGAATACCATTATGAGTTATAAAAAAGAAGCCTATAGTGATGAAGATTTCAGGAACCTCGTATCCGCAAAGAAATACGACGAAGCATTGACCGCTGCGAGAAAGTACCTGGAGGATCCGCTCCATCGATATTATAAAGATGATGTAGAGAATAAAATAAACAATCTTGGTTATTCACTGATGGGCAACGGCAAACCGGAAGAAGCTAATAAGGTCCTGGAAATAAATGTTCAGCTTTTCCCCGGATCTGCCAATGTATACGATAGTTACGCGGAAAGTTTCCTGAAACTGGGTAAAAAAGAAGAGGCCATCAAATTTTATAATATCGCGATCAGCAAAGACCCGAACGGTCCTACCGGTGAAGGATCACGCAACGCACTCAAGCAGATGGGGGTTGATAGGAAAGGATTCTGAGCTGGTCCTTATAACGGCAAAACGAAATTTGTATCTTCACGCATGCCCATTTCGGTTGCACAGAAAGAAGATATATCCTTGCTGGTAGCGCTCATTAACAGTGCCTATCGTGGCGAAGCTTCCAAAAAAGGATGGACAACAGAAGCCGATCTGCTGGAAGGCGAGTTTCGTACGAATATCCCGACCCTGTCGGCGGTCATGGAAAAACCATCTTCTGTTATTTTAAAATATACAAATGATGACGCGATCATTGGCTGTGTTTACCTCGACATACAGGAAAAAGGCCTTTATCTGGGTATGCTTACTGTATCACCGCTGCAACAAGCTGCTGGTATTGGCAAACAGTTGATGAATGCTGCTGAACAATTCGCGAAGGAAAAAGAATGCCCCTGTATTTTTATGAATGTGATCTCCCTGCGTCATGAACTGATCGCCTGGTATGCGAGACAGGGTTATCAAAAAACAGGGGAAACAAAACCTGTTCCATCTGATCCCCGTTTTGGTGTTCCTGTACAGCCATTGGAATTTCACATCATGCAAAAAGAAATGTTACCCTAAGACCAGTTGACTATTCAGTAGTGTCCTGGTTTGAAACCAGCTTGGTTTTAAAAGCAATTGAACCACATAGTCATAAGAAACATAGGGTTTCCACATAGAATTCTATGTTGATTCTGGGTTTTCAAAATAAGTACCGATTATTCAAACCCGTCTTTTACTTCCGACCAGAATTGATCCAGCGCAATGATCCGTGGTTTAAGAAAAGAGATTATAGCCGGCCAGTCGCTATCCTGTAAAATAGTTATTCCATTCAGTCTTATGCCGGTACGGCTGATGAGTCGGCCGCTCTCATCTTTCTGATCCTGCTCCCAGTCCCATTTTTCACCGGTTGCGTTTTCCAGCAGTGTTTTCAAGCGGATCAATTGTTCAAAATAATGATGCCGCAAAGCAATATCCGGATGCTGCAACTCAATGGCAACAGAAGCGCCTTCCGGGCCGGCATCCATCCTGAAATAAATATGGCGGATACCTGTTTTGTAGTTCAGCCAGTTGACGGTATCACCCGTGGCTCCTTTCACGGGCCACATGTATTGCCCGAATGTGGTCCAGAACCGCTGGCGGGTTTGAGAAACTTCCTGCCTTGTATACATAGATGCAAATTAATAACTGGCATAGTTTTCTAACCACTCCGGGTAAAATATATATATGAAGAACTGGCTCAAAACTGCGATCGCCGGCTATGCTGGCTGGAAATGGGGAGGCGGCTGCTTAGGTTTTATCGCTGTCTTTGCATTGGTCTATTTCCTGTTGAACAACTCCGGCTGCTGATTATTTTTCCCATATTGTGCAATTTTCACTGGCTTTTGTATAAACGGTCATGCCCCCGGGAGAATAATAATTAACTTGAATGGGTCAAGCACAAAGCCATGAAAAAAATTATTACCATTCTTGCACTCTGCCTGTTTACCCGGTTCTCGCATGCCCAGGACACTAAGGAAAAAGTGGAACGGGCCTGCCTGGATTATATCGAAGGATTTTATGAAGGAGATACCAGCAAACTGATCCGGTCGCTGAAACCTTCCCTCTATAAATTTGGCTACTGGAAAAATGATAAAACAGGCAAGTATGAGCCCGATGGCCAGATGACCTACCACGAAGCCATCAACTATGCAAAAAAGGTTTTTGAAAAAAAGAATTTTCCCAAAGCCGGTGCCCCGAAAAAAGTGGAGATACTTGATATTATGAATGCAGTAGCTGCAGCCAAGGTTACTGCCTGGTGGGGGATCGATTATATACTGCTGGCCAAACAGGACGGTGAATGGAAGATCGAACAGGTATTATGGGAAGGGCCCTTACAAAAATAACGACACCTAATTTTTAATTGTATATGATGATCAAAAACTGTACTGCTGCATTGATCCTGTTCCTCGCATTCACTTCCTGCAAAACAAGTGAAAGCGACAAGTCCGAAAACGCCAAACAAGAAATAGCAAAGGCCGAAAAGGAGTTTGAAAAAATGGCTGCTGAAAAAGGTGTGGCAGAAGCATTCTGGTACTTTGCCGATTCTACCGCTGTGATGAAAGGCAACGAAGATTCGGTGATCACCGGTAAAAATGGGATCAAAGAAATTTTTGCGGGAGATCGTTTTAAAAATGCAACAGTAAAATGGTCCGCCGATTTTATCGATGCCGCTTCCTCGGGTGAATTGGGATACACCTATGGCAAATACCGCTGGAAATTCAAAGACAGCACCGGTAAGATCACCGCGTCAAAAGGCATTTTCCATACCGTATGGAAAAAACAAAAAGATGGCAGCTGGAGATTCGTATGGGATTGATACCGCTTAATGTATCTGGATGATCCTTGTTATAGTATCCCTCACCCCGCTTACCACAGTACTGTATTTGATCGTGTAATCACCCGGCAGCGGGAATTGCACGATCGGGTCCCTGGTGGTATTGACAGTCCCATTGAAATTCCAATAGATACCACTGGACGCAGGGTTAACTGTCTTAAACGAGGCCCCCACCGGCGATCCGTCGCAGCGATCAAAGAAATAACTATAAGCTGATGCACCGGGTGTTACCGTTTCCAATGTCACCAGTTTACAAGCTGTCTCCGAGCCTGTCGGTCCCGTAGCTGTCAGTTGCAAAAGATATGTACCTGCCAGTGTATATGCATGCGTTGGATTTGATTGCGTGGAAGTACTCCCATCACCGAAATCCCAGAGGTAACTGGTGGCATTTGTAGATGTATTCAAAAAATTAAGGCTCGTAGGCAAAGGGTTTTGAAACCCTGATATGGAAAAATTAGCATCTGTAGCCGGGGGCACCGGGTCTTTCTGATTACAGCCGGTAAATAATAATAACCCTGCAGCAAGCGTAAAGAGAGAGAACTTTTTCATGGATCAGCGTATTAATTTAACAGTGCAAAAATAACTCTTATTCAGTTAACGAAACCTTTATATTGCACAGAACTCTTTATAGACCTCATTCATCCGGGTTTTGCTGCTTTTGTTTTCTAAGCCGGAGCTGCTGCTGGTCCACTTTACGGTTATGACGTATCACATCCCAATATTCTTTTCCATATTCCACCAGTATTTCCGCTCCCGCCGGAATGTCTTTTCTTGATTCAATAAATACTCTTAGTCCTTCCTCGGTATACTCAGCGTTGTTTGTTACGCCTTTTACCCTGCAAAGACCCCGGGCATCATTGGCATAACGGGCCAGGGCCGATCTCCTCCTGCTTGCATCGATGACATGATGACGTTTGACATAATAGATATACCCGTTGCTGCCATCCCGGTCGTCCACTTCCTTCCAGTTGGTGATCTTGCCCTTGTATTCCACGATACGGGTTCCTTTTGGTATAAATTCTTTTGCAAACAATCCCTGCCCTGCGCCGGGCAATACCGACTCTTTTACTTCTATTTTATCTTCGCATAAGGCCATATTGACGATCTTTTAGTTCAGAAAGGCGCAAAGATAAGCCCGTGGGAGCTTAGTTTGCAACCAATAATTTTCGGGAAGCATCCTTCATAACCGATAACCAGCTATTTTTGTACGCACCGGTAACGGTATAAATAAATCTATGATCCGCATCATCATCTTCCTTTTCCTGTTTGCTCCTGTCACCGCATTTTCCCAGAATTTTATCGGGAAGACCAGGTCACACGTAAAAAAAGAACTGGAAAAAACGATCGCAAAGAATGACAGCCTTACCATCACTCTCAGCGATAACGACTCCACGCTTGTTTTCTCCTATAAAGAAGGCAAGGTACAACCCGTTGATTTTATCTATGGCTTCAACAAAGCAGGTAAATGCCGGTCTGAAAAAACGATCGCCCGCTGCGATTCCTGTTTTAAGAAATTCCTCACCGCCGCACTCGGTCAAAAAAAATATGGCTGGAAAAAGATCAATGAGAACCAGTATATATCGAAGTATTCCGCTCAGATGATGATCGAATTGCCTGCTAACGAAACAGATTTCAGCTACTCCATTCTCCACACGGAATGGACAAAAGAACTATACGAGTCGCTGAAGGGGAACTAACCATTTTTCTTACCGGAATTCAATTTACATTTAGGGCATGAACCGTATGGACCGGCTGCTGGGTATCCTCACCCTGTTGCAATCAAAAAAATATGTTCCTGCCGAAAAAATCGCTGAAAAATTCAGTATCAGCATCCGTACGGTTTACCGGGATATCAAAGCCCTGGTAGAGCTCGGGATTCCCGTCAGCTTTGAAGCACCTAAAGGTTATTTTGTGATACAGGGCTATTTCCTGCCCCCTGTTTCCTTTAGTTCGGAAGAAGCTAACGCCCTCCTGCTTTCAGAATCGCTCGTGTATGGTTTTGCCGACAGGTCCATTCAAAAACATTATTCCAACGCGTTGAATAAAGTAAAAGCGGTACTCCGTTCACAACAAAAGGAAAAACTGGATCTGCTTACCGACAGCATCAAAATGCAGATGCATCCCAACCTGATGCTGGATGTGGAATGGCTTTCCTTATTGCAGCATGCGATCAGTGTAAAAACCATAGTAGAAATAGAATACAAGGACAATAAAGAACAATTAAGCAAAAGGCAGCTGGAACCGATCGGCCTTATTTTTTATGCCTTCAACTGGCACCTGATCGGCTGGTGCCATACCCGCACTGACTACCGCGATTTTAAAGTATCCCGTATCATCCGTCTCAGCGACACGGCCCTGCCGTTCAAAAAAACAAAGCATATCGAAGTGAACGAGTACATGAAATCCCTTCCCGTTAATTATTGATGATTTGAGATTGAAGACGTCTATATCTTCAATAACTAAATTTTAAATCATAAATATCCCACTGCCATAGGGTTGTCAGTGACCGGTTTTAGCTTTGAATTCTAAAATCAACAAACATGACATTTATCGAATCATTTCAGAAAGAACTGGAGCGGGAATCCATCACTACCCGCAAAATGCTTGAAAGAGTGCCCATCGAAAAATTCGACTGGAAACCCCATGAAAAAAGCATGACCCTGAAACAACTGGCCACCCATGTAGCGGAGATCCCTACCTGGCTCAACATGGTACTGACAACGAGTGAACTCGATTTTGCCAGTAACAGTTATCAACCAACCGATGTGCCTGATACGGCAGGGCTGGTCAGCTTTTTCGAAAAGTCACTTGCTGAAGGAAAAGCGGCGCTGGCCAATGCAAATGACGAACAGTTGAAAGATACCTGGACCATGCGCAGCGGGGAACAGATCTTTGCTTCGGATCCGAAAGATGAAGTATTACGGGGTTGTTTTTGCCAGGTGGTGCATCACCGCGCTCAACTGGGAGTGTACCTGCGTATACTGGATGTACCGATCCCGGGTAGCTATGGACCGAGCGCCGATGATCAGAGTTTCTGATATAGGGGCCGGTCATCTTTATAAGCTCGAGTAGTGTGTCAGTTTGAAATACACGCACACGGATTTTACGGATACGACGGATGAACACGGATTCATATGCTGTAAACAGCATATAAAGGATCAGTTGTCAGCTAAATACGCGTTCGACCTGGATTTAGCGTAGCTAAATCAATCCGTGT
>DASYLC010000124.1:0-18755 GCA_036009775.1 Chitinophagaceae bacterium | reverse complement strand
TTTATAGCCCACGGTTTAAACCGTGGGCTATAAAAAGCTACCTGCAAAATGTTCCGCTGGAACATTTGCAAGTCGTCGCAGGCAGCTAAGAATAAAAAAAGACTGCTCCTTTGAAGGACAGTCTTTGATTTTATTCTGTAGTTATTTTAGATTTTTTTACCCGTCGCCTGGTCCACTTTTGTTTGGGCATTGGTTCTTCCCAGCGCTCTTTTACCACCCAGGTCAACAAGGATCGGCGCGGCAACAAAGATCGAAGAGTACGTACCGGTAATAACACCTATCAGCATCGCAAAGGCAAAGCCTTTGGTTACTTCACCACCTACCAGGAACAGGATCAGGATGGTCAGGAACACGGTCAGTGAGGTCATGATCGTACGACTCAGCGTTTCATTGATCGCACGGTTGATCACCTCGGCTCTTGGTGCATTCGGCATCAACCGGCTGTCCTCACGGATACGGTCAAATACGATCACCGTATCATTCATAGAGAAACCGATCACCGTCAGTACCGCCGCGATAAAGTGCTGGTCGATCTCGAGCGGGAAGGGTACGATGGCACGTGCAAAAGAGAATACGATCAGGGCTACCAACACGTCATGCAGCAAGGCAATGATCGTTCCGAGTGAATATCTCCAGTCGCGGAAACGGATAAAGATGTACAGGAAAATGATCAGCAGGGCGAAGATCGTTGCTTTGATCGCCCCCCGTTTCAGGTCATCCGATATCGTCGGCAATACCTTATCCGATTTTTCTTTGTATTGCGTGTCAAACTGGCTGTACGTGATACCGGCAGGAAGATAATTCTTCAGACCGGTCATCAGTTTTGCTTCTACCAGCGAATCGGCGGCTTTGGTGGTATTATCGATCTCGTAAGACGTAGTGATATCCAGTGTCGAGTTATCGCCAATGGTCTTGATAACAGGGTTCTCATTATTGAAAGCGGCCTGCAGATCCGTCCTTACTTTTTCAATATCACCTACCGGTTTCTGGAAGTTGATCCGGTAACTACGGCCTCCCTTGAATTCCACACCATAATCAAACCCGTTAAAGAACGAAGCGATACCCAGACCCAGTACGACAAAAGAGATCACGTAGGCGATCTTACGGTATTCAATGAACTTGAATTTGGCGTGTTTGAATACACGACGGGATACGCCAGTGAAATATTCCAGGTGTTTCTTTTTATTGGTGAACCATTCAGTGATCCAGCGGCTCACAAGGATACCGCAGAACAGTGACAGGAGGATACCGATGATCTGTGTGGTCGCAAAACCTTTTACAGGTCCGAGACCAAACGTAAACAGGATGATAGAAGTAAGCAATACGGTAACGTGGGCATCGAGTACCGGTGGCAATGAACGCTTATAACCTTCATTGATGGCCGGGATATAGCCTTTACCCCGTGAGAGCTCTTCCTTGATACGTTCATAGATAATTACGTTCGTATCCACGGCCATACCAATGGTCAGTACAAGACCCGCGATACCGGGCGCTGTAAGTGATGCACCCAAACCAGCGAGTACACCTACGGTGAACAGCAGGTTCAGGATCAGCGCTATATTCGCTACCCATCCGCTGGTATTATAATACACCAGCATCAGGAGGAAGATCACCACGAATGAAATAATAAATGCATTGGCCCCGCCTTTGATCGCTTTTTGTCCCAGCGAAGGACCTACCTGTTGTTCCTGTACGATCTTGGCAGGAGCAGGCAGTTTACCGATCTTCAGGATACGGGCAAGATCAGCCGCTTCATCCTGTGAATAAGATCCGGAAATAGAAGAGGTTCCATCAGGAATCTCACCGATAACATTCGGCGCGGAGTGTACAATATTGTCCAGGACGATAGCGATAGGTTTACCGACATTCTCACCCGTCATTTTTTTCCAGATAACGGCACCTTTCTTATTCATCTCCATCGTGATATTCACTTTACCAAACTGGTCAAAATCCTGTTTGGCATCGGTAACAGCATCACCTTCGAGTTTTGCAGTGGCACGTCCGAATGTTTTCAATGCAAATAATTCAACCCTGGATAAGGTCTTTCCTTTTTTATCTTTTGTAACCTTTCCATATGCGAATACGGCATCAGCAGGAAAGAAGCTTTTGTATTCTTCGAGATACCGTTTTACTTCACCGGTATCTTTCAGATCAACAGTTCCGATATCGGCAGGATAATGGATCTTGCCTTTTTCATCCTGGGAAGGCTGGGCCATTTCCAGGTATTTATAAAAAGTAAGCCCCTCGGTAGGAGTGATAGCGGTGTTTGTTTTAGCTGTATCTGTTTTACCAAGCTGGTCTGACAGCTTCCCTGTTGTATCAGTTTTTACCTGGCCTTTACCGGCAGTATCAGTTTTAACAGTGCTATCCTGTTTTGCGGTGGTATCTTTTGCTCCGCCATACTTTATGGCAAACGCCTGGATGGTCCTTTGCCAGCCACCTGAATAATTTTGATCAGCCAGTGTGTACACTTCCCAGAACTGGAGATTGGCCGTACTTTGCAAATAGGTCCTTACCCTGTCCTTGTCTTTCACACCGGGTAATTCCACATTGATCACTCCTTTGGTAGGGTTGGCCGTGATATTCGGTTGGGCTACGCCGAACTGGTCGATACGGTTACGCAGCCTGTCAAAAGTTGTTTCAAATGCCGTCCTGGCTTCTCCTTCAATATACGTTCTCACCTGGGCATCGGATGATTTGATATCGATCCTGTTACCGCTGGCCGAGGCGAATAAAGAAGCAAGCGGTCTTGTTGGTTCCAGTTTACGGTACTCTTCCATAAAGAGCGCAATGAAATTCGCATCGCTGTTTGCTTTTCTTTTATCCGCATTCTGGATAGCAGCCGCAAAATTCGCATCCTTTGTATTGTTGGCCAGTTTAAGCAGCAGCTCAGACATTTCCACTTCCAGTGTAACGTTCATACCACCCTGCAGATCGAGACCCAGGTTCAGCTCTTCACCTTTTGCTTTCTGGTAACTTACCGCGCCGCCGATACCATAGGTAACGGTAACATCCTTGGTACTGTCAAGCAAACGTTTCAGTCTTTCCTGGTACACTTTGTCCAGGGTTTCCTGGTAGATGGCCTGCGAATCTCTTAAGGCCTCGGTGTTATTGGGGTTGGGAAATTTTGTAGACGCCGCCTGGAAATTTTTGCTTACATAGTCCCTGGCCTTAGTCTCCATCTTCTTCTCGTGGTTTCTTACGAAAAAAGTAAAAGACAGTTGATAGAGCGAATAAACAATCAGGAGAATAGTAAAAAAGCGAACCAAACCTTTCAGTTGCATACAATGATCGTTTTACAATTTTTGCCTTTACTCTGGTATAATCAGATAGGGAAGGCTTTGGGTTTTTTTTAAAGAGGGGCAAAGATAGGGGTTTCAGGCTTAATTTTTTCGCTCATTTACAGGCGGTTTTGGGCATCGCCGGCGGATCTGGTGGGGGTGGGTTTCAGTGTTTTAAATACAAAAAAGGTCAGGCCGGAAGCGATCAGGAAGCCGAACATTGCCGGGAGTAGTTTTTTGCTTGTCCCTGATGGTTTCTCCGGAACAATATGGGCAGAGAGAATGGAAAGGCTGAACGGCAGGGAGCCAGTTTTAAGCAGACGGACCATATCCTCAGACTCAGTGACTGAATAATTACCGGTTATACTGGAATTACCATCCGCGATCTCGTCCAGCACATTGGGTGCAGAAATAACGAGCCCGTTAAAAATGATAGCGATCGGGCGGCCGATATTTGATCTTGTCATTATTGCCCATTTCCTGGCGCCATAGTCGCTGAACTGCATATTTATCGAGACCGCCCCTTCACGGGTAAAGTCCTGGCGTGCATCGATAACATCTTCACTTTCCAGCGGAGCTTTATCCGGGTCATTTCTTGTGTTGATGAAATACAGGGGGATCATTTCATTTTTCTTTTCAACACGGCCCATTTTTTTAGGTGGCCCGTAAAACAACCGGGCATTGGGAGGCCCTGATCTTTTTATCCTTTCATCTTCGAACAGTTTTCTTACTACGGCGGTATCATTTTCTTTTACGCTCCCGATCTCAGCGAAGTACATCAGTTTCCCGGAACCATCGGCATAAGGAATAGAGAATTCGACGAGGTCGCCAGCGCTTTCCACCGGTTGTTCTACAAATCTCTCCATACTGTCCAGCAGGTCACTTGCTGTTTTTGACATACTATCTCTTTTTACAGGGGCTATCGTTTTAGCCGGAGGAAGTGGCTCTGATTCCCGGGACAGTTCCACAAATGCTGTCAGCATCGGGGCCAGTTCACTGGCAAGATATATTTCGCGAAATTGCAATTTTGCACCGTTTGCAAAAATGGACCGGGGGTAGAGGGTATCTTTCATTTTAAAGAGAGCCACCCTGATCAGATCATTGCCGGCTTGTGTTATTTTATATTTCCAACCAGCGGTTTTCATTCTTTTCTCCAGCATGCTGATGACCTTTGAAACCGGGAAGGTCTTGCCGGACTTGTTGGTTGGTGCAGTCTCAATAGTGTATTCGATCGCATATGTTGCCGACCGGCTGCCGGATCTGTTCAGTATAAAATAAATAGTAATCGCAATAATAACACCGGTCAACAATGATTTCGCCCATATATTCATACAGCCAGTATTGATAGTGCTAATTTAAGCGAATAAAATGGGGATCGCTTCATACGGGTTCACTTCACATGGCCTCAAATTCATACATTTGCTTAGCCTGTTTTATAAAACCAACTGACATGCAGCTATCTTCTTTTTTACAACGATTCAATGAGCCCGAAACCCTGAAAATGGCCAAGCTGGGCCGTGAACTCCGGGCAAAAGGAATCGATGTAATCGACCTGAGCCTGGGAGAACCCGATTTCGATACACCCGATCATATCAAAGAAGCCGCGGTCAAAGCCATTCACGATAACTGGAGTCATTATACACCCGTCCCCGGTTTCCTGGACCTTCGGGAAGCGGTCTGTTCCAAATTCAAAAGAGATAACGGACTTGACTATAAACCGGAGAACATTGTTGTATCTACCGGTGCCAAACAAAGTCTTGCCAACGCCGTACTTGCATTGGTTGATGAAGGGGATGAAGTGATGATTCCCACACCGTTCTGGGTCACGTACAGCGAACTGGTAAAGATCGCAAGGGGAAAAGTAGTACAGGTAAAAAGCAGCGCTGCGCAGGGATTTAAAATTTCCGCCGCGCAACTGGAAGCCGCGATCACTCCCAAAACAAAAATGCTTTTATTCTCTTCTCCCTGTAACCCGAGCGGGGCCGTATATAGCAAAGAAGAACTCGCTTCTTTTGTAACCGTTCTGGAAAAACACCCGGCTATTTGTATTCTTTCCGATGAGATCTATGAGTACATCAATTTCACCGGTCATCACCAGAGCATTGCTCAATTCAGTTCGGTTAAAGAGAGGGTCATCATTGTCAATGGTCTCAGTAAAGGATTTGCAATGACTGGCTGGAGGTTGGGTTATATCGCTGCCAGCACTGAAGTTGCGAAAGCCTGTGAAAAAGTGCAGGGACAGTTTACGAGCGGAACCAATTCGATCACACAAAAAGCGGCGGTGGTGGCGTTGACAACGGACCTGCGTCCGTCTATGGAAATGGTAAAAGAGTTTACACGAAGAAGGGCCAGAGTACTGGAACTGGTAAAGGCGATCCCGGGTATCCGCTGTACGGAACCTGACGGGGCCTTTTATATCTTCCCGGATGTAAGCGCTTATTTCGGAAAAAAAGATGGAGATGTGGTGATCAGCAATGCGGGTGATCTTTGTATGTATCTTTTAAATAAGGCGCATGTCTCTTCGGTAATGGGAGATGCTTTTGGAGATCCGGCTTGTATACGGTTTTCTTTTGCGAATAGCATGGAAAAGATCGAGGAAGGGTGGAAGCGTATCAGTAAAGCACTGGCGGCACTTCAATAGCCAATATTTTGATCGTTCTTACTTTTTTTCTTGACAAAAAAAGTCAAACCGGTTCGATGCGTAAGAGTTTGAAATGTGGAATCTCCCTCTGACGAACCGGCATTTGGAAACCCCGATTTTGCGCGGACTCAGACTTACAGACTCCGCTGCGTGTTCATGCAGGACCCGAAAGGCGCTGGATTTTTCGCCATGAGAATTTCTATTGGCCTCTGGAGTACAGGATGTCGAAAAAAGGGCGCCTGGAATTTCTTTTTGTGCAAGATCGTAAGGCCTTCGTATTGGTAGCATTGCGTCAGCAATCATCTGTTTTATCCAAATCATCTGTGTTATCTGTAGCCAAAACATTTGCGTCAGCAAACAAGTTCGTGTTTATTCGTGTGCTTTGTAGTCCACATTAAAAAGATCCTTCCCGGCGAAACTGGAAGGATCTTTTAATTATAAATACCAGGGATTACTTTTTCTTCGCTGATTTGTTACCGCCAAACATATAGCTGACGGAAAAACCATAGATACGGGTATTATATCTTGTTTCATCGGCATCATCCTGGTTGTTCAGGTTAGAATAACCGGGCGTGAAATGCGTATTCAGTGCCACACCACAATTGAACTGGTAACCAAGCACCACGTTCGCACCAAATTCAAAACGGTTGAATTCAGCCGGGTCGCTGCCATCTCCTTCATAGAGATCGTCATCGGGTGTAACATCATTCTCCGATTTCGCGGAAATACCATACGAGAGATTCGGTCCTATGCCCGCGAAAAAACCATTGCTCTTGTACAGGAAATTGACAGGCAGGTCCACTGTATACAAGGTTATTTCATTTAGTGAACTTGGTTTCACTCCCTTCATACTGAACAGGAGATTGGGTTGGATCGAAAAATGTTCCGTGATGGAAATATCTGCAATACCACCGACCTGGAAACCAGTACCGCTGTACGAAGCGCGGCTCCAATCGTCACCTGATTTCTCTTTTAAGTGGAGAAGGTTATTTTGGATACCGGCTTTGATCCCAAAATTCACACGTTGCGCAGAAAGGTTTACGGATAAGAAAGCGACTGCAACCGCAGCACATACAAACTTTTTCATGTTAAAAGGTTTTAGTTGGCACTCCCTTAGCAAAATAAATGCCATAGTGAAAAAATCAGCGCCATAAACCGTAATATAAAAGGACGATCGTATTTTTTTAAACAGGGTTCGTAGTATTCCCTGTGAATTGCTGGTGAAGTGAAAGCACCTGCGGTATCACCAGTTGTTGTTCATTATTGACGATAACAAAATTGCAGAGCTTCATTTTCATCTCTTCATCGATCTGCCGGCTGATACGTTTCATGATCTCTTCCACCGGGATCTTATCCCGGTCCATTACCCGTTGTACCCGGATATGCTGCGGCGCATATACGCCAACGATATAGTCCAGTTTTTCGGCAGCGCCGCTTTCAAATAAGAGCGCTGCTTCTTTGATGACATAAGGAGTCGTTTGCCGGCCGAACCATTCTTCTGCATCCTGTATGGTGACAGGGTGGGTGAGGGAGTTGAGCAATTCCAGTTTTTCTTTATCATTAAAGACGATACCTGCCAGGTATTTGCGATCGAGTTCACCATGGATATAGGCATCCTTTCCAAAATTGCGTATGATCGCTTCTTTCAGCTCCGGGTTGGTGTTCATGAGGAGCTTTGTCCTGTCATCCGCATAGAAGACGGGTATACCCAGGACCTCAAATAGTTTGGCCACGGTTGTTTTACCACTGCCGATCCCTCCTGTAAGTCCCACTTTGATCATGGTTCAGTTGTGAATAGGTGAAACAAAAAATTCCAGGTCCCTGCACATGTACCGGAACCTGGAATTATTGATGCAGGAACTATTTATTTTTTATCTCCCGGGTCCGGCTTGTTCAGCGCAGCTGTCCAATCCATGCTGATAGCGCTTTTTTCAATTTTTAAATAACTGCCGGGGCTCACTTCGATATTCAGCGTGCCATCTTCATTTACTTTATTGATCGTACCATGGATACCGGCGATCGTTACGATCTTCGTTCCCTTTTGCAGATCTTCAATAAATTTTTTCTGATTCTTGGCTCTCTTAGCCTGCGGGCGTATAAAGAACATCCAGAATACAAGGATCATCAGGCCCAAAAAAATGAACTGGATATTGCCAGCCATGCCGCCGGATGATTTCCCGTCAGCGGATTGCGGAGCGCAGGATGATAATAATAAGACGAAGCTGGCGGCGGTTGCGAAAATTGCTTTCATTAGTTGTTTGTTTTGTGAGAGCGGTCTTTTTTTATTTTATTAATTCGGTCCTGAATACCAGTGTATGGCTAGGCGCCGGAGTGGTGTTCGCGGTTACATAAATTTCCTTTCTTGTTTCACCATGCCCGCTTCCGTTATATTTTGCTTTGATGACCCCTTCCTCGCCGGGTGCAAAAGGTTGTTCGGGTTTTTCGGGGATGGTGCAACCACACTGGGCGCTTACGCTCTGGATAATGAGATTTTTGGTCCCGGTATTTTTAAAGCGGTAAGTGATCTCAATTTCTTTTCCTTCTTTCTGTTTGCCCAGGTCTGTATAGGTAGAATCCAGCCATTCTATGGTTGTATTTTCCACAACGGCCTTGTTAGCATTGTTAGCAGTATCGGCGGTAAGAATCCCGTTGTTGGCAAGACTGTCCCTTGTTTGTTTTGCTATTTCAGCGTCTGTCATTTTTTTGTCGCCACTTTTGCACGCGGCAACACTGGCAGCGGCAAGCAACACGATCAGTACTTTCTTCATGTTATAGGTTTGAAATTTAACAATACCCCGTTCAAAACGGGCAGGCAAAGGTAAGATAATAGATGATAACTGATAGATGATAGTTGATAGATAAAAGATAGTAGATAATAGTGGCGTGATGTTGCGGTTTCCGGAACAGCATGCAGAACCCTGGTTTTTAAGAATTTTTATCTTTCCGTTTTTATCTAAACTGGAACCAGGCAATAACTGTACCTGTCAATTGCTTTTCTTATAATCCACTTTTTGCATCTTGCCCTGTTGTACCAGTTCTTTGTGGATATTGTCGAGGATACCATTGACGAACTGCCCGCTTTGTGCCGTGCTGTAATCTTTGGCCAGGTCAATATATTCATTGATGGTGACCTTGGGCGGGATGGTCTCGAAATAAAGGAACTCGGCTACACCCATTTTCATCATGATCATATCCAGCAGGGCGATCCGTTCGGGATCCCAGTTCTTTAGTTTGGGGATGATCAGGGATTGCAGGTGCTCGCTTTTCTCCAGTACGGTTTGCAAAAGCTCTTTGGCGAACTGTTCCTTATCCGGGCTCATCAGTTGTTTGAAATTGTAGCTGCCCGGTTTCTGGATATAACCCATCATCAGCTGCACGATCATTTCGCCGTCATCATCCCAGTTGGTAAAATTCTCTTCGGTATGCGATACAAATGATTCGTTGGCCAGCAGCATATCATTCAGGATGAATTCGATGATCTTTTTCTCGGTGCTCTTCTCGCGGCCGGGTTCGGCCATATAATTTTTATACTCGGGGGTCTCTGCGAGTTGCAGATAGATCTTGCGGAGTAATTCTTTATCGGTCTTTAGTTCGGGTTTTTCTTTGCTGAACTGTTCTTTCAATGCCGGGTCTTCCAGCATTTTCCACAGCAGTTCGTTACCGGCGATCTTGGTATTCACGTTGAGATCTTTTTCCGTCGGAAGATGTTTGGAGGCTTTTTGGTGTGAATCGGTCTCTGCATAACGGCTCACTTCGGTAAGGAACCAGGTGAGATAAATAAAGAGGGAACGGGTCTGGTCAAAATGTTGTTGGAGTATCTTCCGGGGTTCGCCGGGTTTTACGGATGTTTCCAGCGTGTTCGTTGTATAAACGGTCTGCATCACTTTTACCCTGATATTTCTTCTGCTGATCATGTCCGAAAGAACTGTTTGATGCCGCGAAGATAAGGAATTCTTCAGAAGCCTTTTTATCAACAGCAGTCGGTAGTGTCAATTGAATTTTACTACACAGGATGATAGATAACATAGCTGCACATAGGTGATCCTCTATGTGTAACCTATGATCCTGTTGTGCCTGTGTGGTGAACCCAAGATCAGAAAATTTCAACCTGACCCATTCCCCGGCAGGCCGTTCCGAATAAAAGAAAACCCTGTATGCACAGGGTTTTCTTTTATTGAAATGCGATCCTCTATTGCAATGTAACAGCGATCGTTTTTTGTATGGCATTCCTTTCGTCTGAAACTTTCAGGAAATAACTGCCCCTGGCCAGTTTCTCCGCGGGAATACTGATGAACTGTTGCCCGTAAAGCACTTCATTAGTTTGCCGCAGAACAAGGTGACCGGTACTGCTATACAAATCAAAGAACATTTTTTGCTTGCTGTCCGAACGTACTTCCACTTTTATTTGGCCGGAAGTGGGATTGGGATATACTTTTGTAAAGAGAGGAGGGACCGGTTACTATGTTAAAAATAGAGATTTTTCTAATAAAAATTGATTTAGGGGTAGGGGCAGAACCTATTTTTTGCACTATAGGTTAAACAGTCAACACTAAATCACTAAACTCGAGCAAAAATGAAAACCAACAGATCTTTAAAACTAGCTGGCGGCATTACTTTAGTTGCCCTTCTTATCGCAG
Source organism: Chitinophagaceae bacterium (assembly GCA_036009775.1). Lineage (GTDB taxonomy): Bacteria > Bacteroidota > Bacteroidia > Chitinophagales > Chitinophagaceae > JJ008. Next base: position 8,196 of record DASYLC010000124.1, on the reverse strand, counting down.
GAGGATTGTTCATGATAAATACAATGAAGGGTAAAAAAGCCGGCATTCATTCAGCTGTTGCATCAACGCCTGAAAACGGCGAGTCAGAAGAGGATGAAGAACGCTATGACGGGCCCATGGAGCGGTATATGCTCGAAATATACAAAACCAAGGATCCGGCAACCGGCACAGTACCGGTTGAACGCCTCTGGACCGCGATCAATCAGGCAGATGAGTTTAAGAAACAGTTTAATAGCGGAACGGCCGGACGTACTGAGGCGGTTGCCTGGATTGAAAGAGGTCCGATGTCCGATGTGGTAGGACCCAGCAACGGAAATTCGAGAGGGCAGGCTATTGGCAGTGCCCCCAATACAAGTACATCAGGACGGATCCGTGCAGTGCTGATCGATGCAAGTGATGCAACGGGTAACACGGTATGGTGTGGCGGTGTGGCGGGCGGACTCTGGAAGACCACCGATTTCCTGAATGCTTCACCAACCTGGACACCAGTGAATGATCTGTTCAGTAATCTTGCCGTATCCAGTATTTGCCAAAGTCCTGCCAATGCACTTCACATGTATTTTGCAACCGGTGAACCCACTTCAAATGCTGATGCGGTATTAGGAGCGGGAATATGGAGATCGTTGGATGGAGGAGGTACCTGGACACAATTAGCCAGTACTAATATTACGGCATTCCAGCGGACTTTTAAAGTGATATGTGATGCAAGCGGGAATGTGTATGCTGCTTTAAGGGGCAATGGTCTCAGACGGTCGACCGATCAGGGTGCAAACTGGACTACCATAACTCCTGCTGCTGCGGTATTTACCAGTTGCACAGATATTGAAATAAGCAGTACCGGCAGGCTTCATACAAGCATTGGGTACAGCACTGCGGCAGCACAACCGGTTTCGCAATATTTTTATACGGATATTCCTGCTACCGCAACATCTGCGGCCGGCTGGAACACAGGTGCGGGATTGCCTGCAGTTGCAGGTACTGCAAACAGGCTGGAATTAGCAGTATTGGGCTCTGTAGTCTATGCGGCGGCTACCAACGCGTCAAATATTCCTTATGGAATTTACAGATCGGCCGATGGAGGTGTCACCTGGACCAAACAAAATGCGATAGATTTGACAAATGCCCAGATGGCAAACCAGGGATGGTATAATTTGTCATTGGCTGTCGATCCTACCGATGCAAATGATATTATGATCGGGGCATTTGATGCTTACAGATCAACTAACGGAGGATCATCGGTCACACGTGCTACGTTCTGGGTAGGGAACGGCGACTATGTACATGCTGATCACCATTTTGTAACATATGCGTTTACTGGCGGAGAGAACAGGATACTGATGGCTTCCGATGGCGGGCTGTTCCTGTCAAGAGATGATGGGGCGACTTTTATAGATAGAAATGTCGGGCTGAGAATAAAGCAATTCTATTCAGGCATTATGCATCCCAATTCTACCACTAATCCGAATTATATTATTGGTGGTGCACAGGACAATGGAACACACCAGTTGAACGCAGCCGGTCTTTCCAATTCCGTGGAAGTAACAGGTGGCGACGGTGCCTATGTCGATATTTCACCAGCCTTACCAACTACCCACTGGGGCGCTTATGTTTTTAACAGATACCGGCTTAGTACAAATAGCGGAGCCAACTGGACAGGTATCGACTGGACTATTGCAGGGCCGAGTGATTTTGGCAGGTTTATCAATCCGTTTGTCTACGATGGCACTACTAATGTATTATATGGAGCAGGAGATCTGAATATCATGCATCGCATCACCAATGCCAACAATACTGCAGCGGACGTATCAACATTGGTTACACTGACTGGTTTGTTTCAGCCCTCAGCTTTTAAACTCTCACCTTATACGGCTAACCGGTTATATGTTGGAAGCGGTCCAGGAAGTTTTAGTGCTTCCGGCGGAAGACTTTACGCGGTAAACAATGCCAATTCGATCGCTTCAGGAGCAGTAGGTGATGGGAATGTAACCAATCTTACCGGTGCCGGATGGGCGGCCGCCTGGTATCTTAACTGTATCAATGTCGGTACCAGCGATAATAACCTGGTTGCGACATTTACCAATTATGGGATCAGTAATGTTTGGGTCAGTACTAATGGCGGCGCCGCGTGGACCGCTGTTGACGGAAACCTGCCGGACGTGCCGGTACGCTGGGCCCTGTTCCCTCCCGGCGATAACACCAAACTTATTATCGCCACAGAAGCGGGTGTTTATACCACCAACCTGCTCAACGGAGCTGCCACCGTATGGCTTCCCAGCACAGGTTTTCCAACCGTGCGTACCGATATGCTACAGCTAAGGGCAATGGATAATATGATCGTTGCCGCTACCCATGGCCGGGGCATGTGGACAGGGAATTTGCTTGATGTGCTGCCGTTAAACAAACTCACTCTTGAAGGCAGTTTACAAAGCGATGGTAAGGCATTACTGCACTGGACTGCTACCGATCCAACTCCTGATGTGAAATATCGTGTACAGTACAGCACGGACGGTATTCAGTTCACACAGATAGCTGAAACAGGGTTTGATATTCTTACCTGCAAGCATAATCTCCTTGCATCTGTCGGTTATTACAGGGTAATGGGAGTGGAACCTAACAGGGCACCGGTCTATTCAAATATAGTGTCGGTGAGATCGAATGTTTCTCCGAAGGACCTGTTTGTATCAATTTCGCCTAACCTGGTGCAGAGTTCAGCGAGGGTAGAGATCAACGGAGCTACAGGTGAGTACAACTGGCAGATAATTGCTATTGATGGAAAACTTGTACGTGCTGGTAAAGGAACATCAACGCCGGGAGCTACCTCCTTATTCACGCTGAATACGGAGTCATTAAGACCGGGAACGTACCGGTTGATAGTATCGAACAACAGGACCGTTAAATCGACTGCATTTATAAAGCAATAAGTTAAAAAGTAACAAAAGGCTGACCCGGTCAGCCTTTTGTTTTTCAGGCATTGGTTTTGCAACTGATCTTATAAATGAATATCATGCGCTATTTGAAAACCGGTATTGTTCTTCTGTCCATATTGTATTCTCTTTCCGCCTGTGCGCAGGGAAAGTATGGGATAAAAAAGATAAATGCGTTCACAACGGAAAGGATGCCGGGAAATATACCGGTAGAGATGCCGGGGGAGCCTGTTCACCGGGGTCCGGATACACTACTTATTATATACGTGGAAACAAAAGGCAATACCGCTTCCTGGGATACGGCCTGGTGGAACAATAAAAGCTATAGCATCAATGCCAGCCTGGTAAGTGAAGAGACATTGGAAACGGGGATTCAAAAAACAACTGGAAAAAGGATCACACTCAGGAAGGAGTCGGGGAACCAGTTATGGGTATTGTACCTGGAACCCCAGGAGAAAATGGCCACGCCACCTGTTCGTATTAAGAAAACAGAAATACTCCTGCAGGGCAAGTACGGGACAAAAAGAGTTACACAACTGATCCGGTCATACACCGAGTTAGAGCCGATCCCTTCGGTTTAACCCGGCCATACATGGGCAACATACCATGACAATTAGTGAAAATTTGTCTTTCTGCTGTTGTTGAATGTCATGTGGTCTGTCGATATTTCGCTCTTCCTGTTAATTTGTCCTCATATCTGTAAAAGGCATGGTATTTCCTGTACCTTTGCCGCCCGTCCGCCAAAGCTCCGGCAACGGCGGACAATTATCTCAAAAAAAACAAAATCAATAAAACTATGGCTAAAAAAGTAAGCGTTACCCCACTACACGACAGGGTAATTGTAAAGGCTGACGCTGCCGAAGAAAAGACATCAGGTGGTATCATCATCCCCGATACTGCAAAGGAAAAACCTCAGCGCGGAACAGTGATCGCTGCCGGTCCTGGTAAAAAAGATGAACCAGTCACTGTAAAAGCAGGGAACACTGTATTATATGGTAAATATGCCGGTACGGAGATCCAGATCGATGGTGAAGATTACCTGATCATGAGAGAGTCGGATATACTGGCGATCGTATAAGAAAGCTATTAGCCACTAGTTGTTAGCTGAATGGCAAAATTTCAAAATTTCCCAATTCCAAAATTTCAAAATTTTATAAAATGGCAAAACAAATCTTCTTCGATATTGAAGCAAGAAACAGGATGAAAAAAGGCGTGGATACCCTGGCCAACGCTGTGAAGGTCACCCTGGGCCCTAAAGGCCGTAACGTAGTGATCGAGAAAAAATTTGGCGCACCGCAGGTAACTAAAGATGGTGTGACCGTAGCAAAAGAAATTGAACTGGAAGATCCTATTGAGAATATGGGAGCACAGATGGTCAAAGAAGTAGCTTCCAAAACCGCGGATATCGCAGGTGATGGTACTACTACGGCAACTGTACTCGCACAATCCATCATCAGTGAAGGATTGAAAATGGTAGCCGCGGGCGCCAACCCGATGGATCTGAAAAGAGGCATCGACAAGGCGGTTAGTCTTGTAGTGGAAAACCTGAAGAGCCAGTCGCAGACCGTTGGGAACGACAGTAAAAAAATTCAGCAGGTAGCTACTATCTCTGCTAACAATGATGAAACGATCGGTAAACTGATCGCTGAAGCATTTGCCAAAGTGGGTAAAGAAGGTGTGATCACTGTTGAAGAAGCAAAAGGAACCGACACAACGGTGGATGTAGTAGAAGGTATGCAATTCGATCGTGGATATATTTCTCCTTACTTCGTTACCAACAGCGAAAAAATGGAAGCGGAATTGCAGAACCCTTATATCCTGATCTATGATAAGAAGATATCTTCTATGAAAGATATCCTTCATATACTGGAGAAGGTCGCACAAAGCGGTCGTCCTTTACTGATCATCGCGGAAGACCTGGAAGGAGAAGCACTGGCAACATTGGTGGTAAACAAATTGAGGGGCACTATTAAAGTGGCCGCTGTTAAAGCACCCGGTTTTGGCGACAGAAGAAAAGAAATGCTGACCGATATCGCAATCCTGACCGCGGGTACCGTGGTGAGCGAAGAACTGGGTCACAAACTGGAAGGCGCTGACCTGACCACATTGGGATCTGCTGCTTCTGTTACTATTGATAAGGACAATACGACGATCGTAGGTGGCAAAGGCAAAAAAACGGATATCATGGCCCGTGTTAACCAGATCAAAGCACAGGTAGAGAACACTACATCCGATTATGATAAAGAAAAATTACAGGAACGCCTCGCTAAATTAGCCGGTGGTGTTGCTGTATTATATATTGGTGCTGCAACAGAAATGGAAATGAAGGAAAAGAAGGACCGTGTTGACGACGCATTGCACGCAACAAGAGCTGCTGTGGAAGAAGGAATTGTTCCCGGTGGTGGTGTAGCCTATATCCGTGCTATTGAAAGCCTGGATGCAAAAGTAAAAGGACAGATCGCTGATGAGCAAACCGGTATGGCCATTGTTCGCCGTGCACTGGAAGAGCCTCTTCGTATCCTGACGGCGAATGCAGGCATCGATGGTTCGATCGTGGTACAGAAGATCAAGGAAGGCAAAGGGGATTACGGTTTCAATGCCCGCACGGAGATCTATGAGAACCTGTTCAAAGCAGGTGTGATCGATCCTACTAAAGTTGCCCGTGTAGCCCTTGAAAATGCCGCTTCTATTGCCGGTATGCTGCTGACTACGGAAGCCGTGGTAGCTGACAAGCCAAAGAAAGAAGAGGCTCCGCATTCACATGGTGCACCTGATATGGGTGGCATGGGTTATTAATATTTATTGATCTAAGAAATAGCAAAGGCTGTACCGGGACCCGGTGCAGCCTTTTTTTGATGATCCGAAGTTCCTGGTTGATCAGACCCGGCCCTTTAAAAAGTAGTTATTGACCATTTTCCTGCTTCAAACTCAGCCCGTATACAAAGCTTTTCTCATGGGTTGTTATAAACAGGAAGTAGCGGCCGTAAAGCTACCTTCCGCAATTTTTCCCAACCCTCTCCCGCACGCGGGAACAGATTCTTGCTATTTCCTAAAATTGTTCTACATTTAGTCGATTTTTTTAGGGGCAACTTATTGCTCTTGTGCAACGATTTATAAATTTTAATTACCAAAATTAGCGTATGAGAAAATTTTACAAAGCCTATCTCTTATTGGCTATCATGATGATCTCTGTTCTCAGCAGTTCTGCTCAGAACAATTTTTTCGCCGATGCCGGATCGAACAGAGTAGTAAGTACGACCGGTCAACGGGTACTTTTCCCCGATCAATTCAGAACATACTCAGTGAACGTAATTGGACTTAAGCAGTTCCTTTGGTCCTTACCTTCAGAAAACAATTTTATCTACAATAGATCTGCTGCTCCGGTTATTTCTCTGCCGATGCCCAACGGATCAATTGCACGATTCAAAGTATGGGAGAGCAGTGTCCAGGAACCAGGTCTTTCTGCAAAATTTCCAGAGATCAGGACTTTCGCGGGGCAGGGAATAGATGATCCCGCAGCAACTATCCGTTTTGATTTTAATCCTTATTTTGGATTTAGTGCCCAGATCCTTTCCCCTCAAGGACGGGTCTTCATTGATCCCTTTGCCAGGTATGATGTGAATACCTGTATGAGCTACTATGCAAGGGACTTTCATTCAACCTCTCCTTTTTCATGTACGTTTGACGAACTTCCGGCAAACACAAGGAACAATATCCAGGAGAGCGTTAATGCAGGACCCTGCCTGGGAACCCAGCTTCGCACATACAGGCTGGCATTTACCGTTACCGGGGAATTTGCAATAGCTGTAGGAGGTGGTGCGGCAGGTCCGACACACGCAGCCATTGTTACCGGTGTAAACCGTTTGACACAGGTATATGAAGCTGAACTGGCTGTAAGACTGGTATTGATCGCTAATAATAACCTTATAGAATTTCTTAATCCTGCAACAGATCCGTGGGCAAATGACGGTGCAAGTGATCTGAATATTATTACAGCAAGAATCAACACTGCCCTGAACGGTGCTGCTGGTAATGGAGCTGGCTATGATATAGGTCACCTTGGATGTACAGCATCGGATGCCGGTGTGGCTTTCCTCGGAGTAGTTTGCGGAAGCAATAAAGGTGGAGGACTTACCGGTGGTCTGAACCCTGTTGGCGACCCTTATTATATTGATTATGTAGCGCATGAAATGGGACACCAGTTCAATGGTAGCCATACGTTCAACTCTAACCAATGTGCAAGCGCCGGCGGCTCATATGAACCCGGAGGCGGAACAACTATCATGGCTTATGCCGGTATCTGCGGAGCCGCTGAAAATATTCAGCCTAACAGTGATCCTATTTTTCATGCTATCAGTTTTGATCAAATAGGAAACTTTATTTCGACCGGCGGTGGTGCGGGTTGTGCAGTTATAACTCCTACCGGGAATACACTTCCCGTAATTACTTCCACAACAGCAAATAACTTCAGTATACCTATTAACACTCCTTTTGTATTGGATGCAACCGCGACTGATGCCGATGGAGATGCGATAACTTATAACTGGGAAGGATGGGATATAGGCGCTGCGGGAACATGGCCCACAGCAGCAGCAAGTACGACCCGCCCGCTGTTCAGAACAAGGATATCAAAAACTACAGGCCAGAGAGTATTTCCAGATATGAGGGTGATCGTAGCTAATTATCCCGGAACAGGCGCCCCTTCCCAAATGGATGGTTTGAGAGGTGAGGTATTGCCCACTGTGGCACGTGTAATGAAGTTCAGACTTACTGTCAGAGATAACCGCCTGGGTGGTGCGGGAGTTACTTCAAGTGGTGAAGGTTGTCAGAGTTCTCCTACCTTCCAGGTTAATGCAGTAGGTACAACACCGTTTGCAGTTACATCACCAAATGGTGGTGAGTCCTGGGCAGGTGGCAGCACACAAAATATTACCTGGAACGCTGCTGGTACAACCGCCGCACCTTTCGGTGTAGCGAATGTGAAGATCAGCCTGTCTACTGACGGTGGTTTGACTTACCCGACAGTCATTGTAGCCAGTACTCCTAATGACGGATCAGAATCATTGGCTATTCCCAATACTCCAAGCACGACAGCCCGTGTCAAAATTGAAGCTATTGGTAATATCTTCTTTGATATATCGAATGCCAATTTTACAATTACAGCTCCGCCGAATGGATTTACCTTTAACAGCCCTGCTGCCGTTACAGCGGCATGTCCTGCGCCAAACGTAATGACATCCGGAAATCTTACAGCAACCTATTTCGGAAGCTT
>DASYLC010000123.1:0-7342 GCA_036009775.1 Chitinophagaceae bacterium | reverse complement strand
GTTTTTATCTGGATGGATTTTTTTGCATATGCCAATGCCTGGTTGTATTGCTTGAGTTGTGTAAAAGAATTGCTTAAGCTCTGATAGCAAAATGAAATGCCCCTGTCGCTTCCCGCCTCTTCGAATAATTTAAGCGACTTCAGATGTTGTTCAGTTGCTTTTTGATAATTGCCCAGGGCCGTGTAGGTATTTCCCAAATTCAACATCTGGCCGGCAGTGGATTCCTTATCCTCTAACTTTTTATATAAGGCGATAGCATTCTCAAAAAAAGGGATGGCTTTCTGGTACGAGCCTGTTTTTTTATAAAACATGGCAGCCACTGTGTTGTAATTGGAATTCAGTGCGTCTTTTTCTGATTCAGGAGCCCCGGTTACAAGTTCTCTGACCAGGCTAAGACAATATTCCGCGCTGTCCGGCCTGCCGGAATCATAAAAATGATAAAGCAATTGTGAGTACGCATTACTCAGTCCCCTTCGATAATTTGCTTTTTGGGCTATCGTTATTGCCACCGAAAGATAATACCGGGCCTTTACAGGATCCTTTCTTGAGTACTCGTAGGCCAGCGCATTATAGGCCCGTGACACTTGCGCTTCATCCTTGTTCTCCGCAATTACTTTATTGAGACTGTCTTCCAAACTTTGCTGAGCCTGGGTGAGGGAAGGCCGGAGGTTGATAAAGCAAAAAAACAGGAACAGACTGTAAACCCCTTTTCGCATTTACTAATTTACTCAATGCCCCTGAAAGCGTGTAATAAATTATAATGACGACCGGTACTTATTTGTCCAGCTGGTAGCAGAAACGGAATAACTTGTTCTCAAAATCAAAAGGAGTAGTGGCTTTGGTAATATCCTTTATATTCCCTGTCTTTATTTTTTCTTCCTCCAGTATGAATTTCCGGGAATTGGTACTGAAATAAAGCGTCCCGCCTGGCCTCATCCCATCGAGGCACTGGTTGATCATTCGCACATGATCTTTTTGTATATCTAAAAAATCTTTCATCCGTTTGCTATTGCTGAAAGTGGGTGGATCCATGATAATGATATCAAAATGACCGGCAGGGATCGTGGAAAGCCATTGCAGCACATCGGCCTGTATGAATTGATACTTTACCGGATCGGTGAACCCATTCAACCGGAAATTTTTTCTTGCCCAGTCAAGGTAGGTATTGGAAAGATCAATGGTTACAACCTCCGCGGCCCCGCCCGCTGCCGCGTACACAGAGAAAGAGCCGGTATAAGCAAAGAGATTCAATACCCTCTTCCCTGCGCTCTCCTCCCGAACCCGCTGGCGGGTAAGCCGGTGATCAAGAAACAGCCCGGTGTCGAGGTAGTCGCTGAGGTTCACTAAAAATTCAAGACCGTTCTCTTCTACTGCAAACTCGTGTTGCTCTTCGTCATATTTCTGGTACTGTCCCAGCCGGCCGGGCTTACGCTGGCGAAGCTTGAGGAATATATTTTCTTTTTCCACCTTTATTACCTGTATGATCACTTCCAGGCTTTTCTCCATCCAGGCATCATGCTCCTCCTCCGCCAGGCCATGGTTACGCTTATACTCTGCCACATATAATTTATCACCATATAACTCGATACAAAAAGGGAATTCCGGCAGATCATGGTCATACACCCTGTAACAACTTATTCCCCCTCGCCTGGCCTGCTTATTCCGGTGTCGCCAGACCTTCTCCAGCCTGTTTTGGAACATTATTATTTTATCGTTGTTCAATGATCCGCTGATTTTGATGAAATTTACCCACTAAAGCTGAATTAGAAGACCTAAGATGCAATATTTAAGATTTTTTGAAACAATAGTTGTTCATTGCTTCTATGTCCACCAAATATTAAATCTTACATCTCAAACAGAAAATTCTCCTTCTTTGTCATCACCGGAAGTTATACGAAATTTGGTTAGGAGAAGCTGTGAGCTTTGGCCATTAGCCTTGAGTTATAATGAGAGACGAGCTGGCAGCCAATAGCTAACGGCTAACAGCCAACAAATAAAAAAACTTTAATCTAAAACAACCTCTTGTACGCAATAGTAGATATAGAGACCACGGGGGGATATGCTGCTGCCAACGGCATCACAGAGATCTCCATTCATGTATTTGACGGAAAAACGGTAACGGAAAAATTCGAGACCCTGGTCAATCCCGGACAGCCCATCCCTTCCTATATTACAGCCATGACAGGTATTTCCGATAAGATGGTGGCGAAAGCCCCCGTTTTCGGGGATGTGGCGGAAAAGATCTATACTATCCTGCAGGACAAGGTCTTTATTGCCCACAATGTGAACTTTGATTATTCCTTTGTCAAAGGTCATTTAAAAGAAGCCGGCTTTGATCTCAATATCAAAAAACTCTGCACAGTACGACTCAGCCGCAAAATAATACCCGGGCTTCCTTCCTATAGCCTGGGCAAGTTGTGCCGCTCCCTCGATATTACCATCCACGACCGTCACCGGGCCGGTGGTGATACGGCCGCAACCGTGGAGATCTTCAGGTTATTACTCGATAAAGACACGGAACAGCATATTCCGAAAAGCCTGCAACGGAATTCAAAAGAAGCGATACTTCCGCCGAATGTGCCGAAAGAGCATTTTGAAAAACTACCGTATACACCTGGTGTATATTATTTCCATAATGAAAAAGGCAAAGTAGTATATGTGGGGAAAGCCAATAATATCCGTTACCGGGTAAACAGTCATTTCAGCAACAATTCGGAAAGCCGGCAGAAACAAAATTTTATGCAGCATGTGTATGCGATCAGCTACCAGCCCTGTGGTACGGAACTGATGGCCTGCATCCTTGAATCCGCGGAGATCAAAAAGAAATGGCCCATTTTCAACTCATCACAAAAAAGATGGGAAGATATCTACGGGATTTTTATGTTCGAGGACCAGAACGGTTACCAGCGGCTGGCCATTGACAAGAACCGCAGGCGGTTGAACCCTGTACATACTTTTCATTACCTCGTGGATGGTCATGCTATGATCCGCAAACTGATCAAAGACTTTGACCTTTGTCCCAAACTTTGTTTTATGCAAAAAGATCCGGGAAAATGCGAAGGGATCAGCGAAGGTTATTGTCATGGCGCCTGTGAGCAAAAAGAAGATGCGGGAACCTACAATGCAAGAGTAAAAAAAGCCTGCGATACACTCCGCTCCCAGCCTTCGTTCGCCATTATCGATAAAGGTATCAATGGTGATGACCAGTCCTGTATACTGGTGCTGGAGGGGAAATTTTATGGTATGGGATATATTCCTCCGGATACACAAATAACCGATCCGATCTCCTTCAAAGATCATCTCACTATCTATAAAGAGAACAGCATCATTCGTAATCTTGTTTATGGCTTTGCAGCCAGGTTCCCGTCGAAAGTGATGCAGTTTGAAACACAGGTAGATTGATCATTCTAATGAACGATGGACAATGGACAAATTGTCGATTGCTTATTGTCCAATTGTCATTTTGAGTTTTCCTTTCCATTTCGGGGTAGAGGAGGTAGAGGAGGTAGAGGAGAGGAGGCCGAATCAATCGGTCCATTGAAAATCCGTCGCAAAAGGACCTTCGCCAAATAATTTAATATCTTCTTCCGGCAAAACGGCGAGCTTGCGGGTAACCCCATTGATCCAGGCAATATCCACTGTAAGGATCGCCGAAACGGTCGTCGGATCTTTTTTTATCTCATGCCGGATCGTAAACCGGGAAAAATCTTTCCGGGCTTTTAACAATTCCATACCTACGGTCACTGGATCCCCCAGCCGTATCTCTCTTTTAAATATACATTCCTCCCTGAACAGGATCGGGCCGATCTGCAACTGCTGCATCCGTTGCCAGGTCAATCCCGTCTTAGCCAGGAATTCGACCCTGCATAAAGCTCCCCAGTCATAATAAACCGAATGACGAAGGTGAAAATTAGGATCGAGGTCGGACCAGCGTACCTGCATGGGGATTACAAAGCTTTCCATATTCCGTTGATTTTTACGTTGTACGGGCGTTCCGTTTAAAACAGAACGGGGCCGTAACAAAGCGAAATTAAATGATCGCAGGCAGCTGAAATACCATTTCAACCTGTATTTTTGACAACTTAATTAAAAAAAGCATGAAGAAATTGATTGTATCCTTTTCCCTGGTTGGCCTGTTTGCCACCGCGAAAGCACAAACTACCAAGCCTGTTACCAAACCCGTTACCAAACCTGTAACAAACCCTGTTACCAATCCTAAACTTATCCTGAAAACACAGGCAGATTCTGTTAGTTATGTATTGGGGGAGGTTGCCGCTGCCAAACTAATTGATAATGGAATGGGAGATTTTCGTCCCACCAACGCAGCTGCATTACTGCAGGGAGTAATTGACATCCTTGATAAAAAGCCCTCACTGATCAATGATGTTACGGCCAATGCGTTACTGAATAATTATTATGTGCAAATGCAAACGGAGAAATCCAAGGTCCATATCGCCGAAGGCAATAAATTCCTTGCGCAGAATAAACTGAAACTTGGTGTAAAAACAACTGCTTCCGGTCTGCAATACGAAGTGATCACCGAAGGCCAGGGGATCAAGCCTACAGCTATCGACACTTTTGTAGCGCATTACCGTGGTACATTACTGGACGGCACACAATTCGACGCCTCTTATGACCGTGGTCAACCGCTGACCATGCCTGTAGCCAGGGTGGTTCCGGGATGGATAGAAGGATTGCAGCTGATGTCCATCGGTTCAAAATATAAATTCTGGGTTCCTTATAACCTGGGTTATGGCGTGATGGGAAATGGAAAGATCCCCGGTGGAGCCTTGCTGGTATTTGAACTGGAACTGCTGGATGTAAAGAAAGCTCAGTAAAACAGGCAACCAATTTATTTCAAAGGGGTAAAGTTTCTTTATCCCTTTTCTTTTATACCCATCCTTTCTTCTGCCCAGGCGAGCGCCCGGTTAAACTGTTCCTTTTCGGTAAGATTCGTATTATCGAGCTCCAAAGCATCTTTTGCTTTTCGCAACGGGCTTATTTCGCGGTGACTGTCGATATAATCCCTCATCTCCAGGTTATCTTTTACTTCCTCTACCGTTATATTGGGATTCTTTTCATAAAGCTCTTTGAAACGCCGCTGTACCCGGATCGCGTTGTCGGCGGTCATAAATATCTTTAATTCAGCTTTAGGAAATACAACAGTGCCGATATCACGTCCATCCATGACGATCCCTTTTTTAGCGCCCATCTTTTGTTGCTGGGCAACAGCGAATTCCCTCACTTCCTTAAGAGCGGCCACATCACTTACTTTTTCCGCGATCACCAGGTCCCGGATCAGGTATTCCACATTCTCTTCGTTCAGGTATATCTCGCTGTTATTGCTTTTAGGAGTGAATACAAATTCCAGGCTGATGCTTTTTAATGCTTCTTTGATCTCTTTCTTTTCACCCAGGTCAATATTATTCCGGAGAAAATACAGGGTGATGGCCCTGTACATCGCACCGCTATCCACGTATACATAGCCCAATTCTTTGGCCAATTGCTTCGCCAGGGTGCTTTTACCGCAACTGGACCAGCCATCGATGGTTATGATAATTTTTTTTGTCATACGGGGCAGAAAGAAAATTGAACCACCCTTCCTTCGTCAGGGCAGGCTACGGACATAGCACACAGAGACAACACATATTATTCTATGTGGAAACCTATGTTTCTAATGTCTATGTGGTTCACGTCTCAGCAAAAATAAAAAAGGAGTACCGTAACACGGCACTCCTTCACACTTTTATTCTGATTTATTTATGCGTTCGACTTTTCTTCTTCCTTGGGCTTGAACGTAAAAGAAAGTTTGCCATTCTCGATATCCGCGTCCGCCACCAGCACATCACCGGCTTTGACATTGAGATTCAGGATCTCTTCCGCCAGCGGGTCTTCCAGGTATTTCTGGATGGCCCTGTGCAAAGGACGGGCGCCAAATTGCTGGTCATATCCTTTATCAGCCAGGAAAGATTTAGCTTCTGCTGTCAGCTCAAGACTGAATCCGAGTGTAGCCAGTCTTTTCAGCACACCCTTCATCAGGATATCGATAATGCTGAAGATATTCTCCTTGCTCAGCGAATTAAAGATGATCACATCATCGATACGGTTGAGGAACTCGGGTGAAAAGGTTTTTTTCAATGCCCTTTCGATGACCGCTTTGTTGGCCTCATCTTCGTTATCAACCCTGGCTGTAGTGGCGAACCCAACACCGGCACCAAAGTCTTTCAACTGGCGGGCGCCGATATTCGAGGTCATGATGATCGTGGTATTCTTGAAATCGATCTTTCTTCCCAGTCCGTCTGTCAGAATTCCGTCATCCAGTACCTGTAATAATATATTATAAATATCCGGGTGCGCTTTTTCGATCTCATCCAGCAGTATGACGCTGTACGGTTTGCGACGCACTTTCTCTGTTAGCTGTCCGCCTTCTTCGTAACCCACATAGCCGGGAGGTGCACCGATCAAACGGCTGATCGTGAATTTTTCCATGTATTCACTCATATCGATCCGGATCAGCGAATCCTCGGAATCGAACATATACCTTGCCAATGCCCTTGCCAGCTCGGTTTTACCCACACCGGTAGGACCCAGGAATATAAATGTACCGATCGGTTTCTTAGGATCTTTCAACCCTACCCTGTTCCGCTGAATGGCTTTCACCACTTTCTGGATCGCATCATCCTGGCCAACCACCATGGCTTTCATATCATCTGCCATCTTCCGCAACTTCTCGGTTTCGGCCTGAACCATTTTCTTCACCGGTATCCCCGTCATCATACTCACTACTTCGGCAATATCTTCTTCACCGATCGGGTAACGTTTGTGCTTGCTTTCCTCTTCCCACACATTCTTGGCCTTCTCGAGATCTTCCTGTAATCTTTTCTCCGTATCCCGTAAAGAAGCAGCCTCTTCGAATTTCTGGCTCTTCACTACTTTATTCTTCTCATTTTTTACATCTTCGATCTTCTTCTCCAGGTCAACGATATTTTCCGGCACATTGATATTCTTCAAATGCACCCTCGCTCCCACTTCATCCATCACATCGATGGCTTTATCGGGAAGCAGCCTGTCGGTAACATAACGGTCACTCAATTTCACACAGGCATCGATCGCTTCCTGGTCATAGTTCACATTATGGTATTCTTCGTATTTCGATTTGATATTATTCAGGATCAGGATCGTGTCGTCCACGCTCGGTGGTTCCACCATCACTTTCTGGAAACGGCGATCCAGTGCGCCATCCTTCTCAATATACATGCGGTACTCATCGAGTGTGGAAGCACCGATACATTGCAGTTCGCCTCTTGCCAGTGCAGGCTTGAATATATTGCTCGCATCCAGT
>DASYLC010000122.1:0-7173 GCA_036009775.1 Chitinophagaceae bacterium | reverse complement strand
CTCATTCTCGTGCGTCCAGC
Organism: Chitinophagaceae bacterium; assembly: GCA_036009775.1. Taxonomy (GTDB): domain Bacteria; phylum Bacteroidota; class Bacteroidia; order Chitinophagales; family Chitinophagaceae; genus JJ008. Next base: position 7,153 of record DASYLC010000122.1, on the reverse strand, counting down.
TAACATCCTTATTGTTCTTGGTAAAAATGCAGAAGATATAAGGATTGTTGGGAGCGTTCACCAGCAGCACTTCACTTCTCGAAGCATTCACACAGCCATTCTTGCTGAATACTTCTATCGTAGGCGGGATCATGGAGATCGCTTCATTCTCATCCCAGTAATTCCGGCCCAGGCAACGCATCATTCTTTCACTTGCGGCAGGAGAGATGATCTCTTTCCGGTAAATTTTTTCGAAGATGATTCCCATCTCCGCCGGTGTGGTTTGGCCCCAGCCATATTGGGTCCTGTTATTTTCACGACCCGGCGTTCTTGAATTCACCCGGGTATTTTTTAACCCGAGACTGTCCAGTATCTCATTGATCCTTGTTCCTTTTCCCGCCAGGCTTTGCAACCAGAGACTCGCTGTATTATCGCTGGTCGTGAGCATCAGCAGCATCACTTTTTTCAGGGCTATCTTTTCATTGCTTTTAAATGAGCCGAGGATATCAGATCCTTCGTAGAGCAGTGAATCTTTGTAGACAAGGGAGGAATCATATCCCAGTTCACCTGAATTGATCTTATCCATGATCCCCAGGAGTATCGGCACTTTTACAATACTTGCCGTAGGGAATACTGTATCCGCATTGATCATAACCGTTTTACCGGTTCGCAGGCTTTTCACATAAATACCTATATCGCCGTTATAGCCAGTGATGGCTTCTTTAAGTGTTGCTTCTAATTTTCTATCTCTCTTCTGAGCTATCGTTAAAACGGGAATGATGAATAAAATTGCAAGGATTGTTTTTTTCATATTGCGTAGTTGGTTGGCCACGAATTAACACTAAACCACACGAAGCGGGATGTAATTATTTCTTTTCGTGAAAATTCATGTGTTGTCGTGGCCAAAAAATCATTTCATACTCATATAATCTATCACCAGGTCACAAAAGGCTTTAACCCCTGTTTTCATCCCGCTGTCATCCACAAAGAAATCCGCTGTATGATGTGGCGGTGCTTTCTTTTTGTCATTTCCCTTTGGCATGCCTCCTAAATAAAAAAAGAAGGCCGGTGCTTTTGTGCCATAATAAGAAAAGTCTTCCGCACCCGTCACCCATTCCCTTTCAGCAACATTTTCAATCCCTGCTGCTGATTGCAGTGAAGGGATCATTTTCCTGACCAGTTCCGGAGTGTTATAGGTCACCAGTGTTTTAGTATCGATCGTTACGTCTGCTTTGGCATCCGATGCTTCTGCTATCTTTTCCGCAGTATGCTTTATCTTTTTGTGTACTTCCTTTTGCATGTCATTATCCAGGGTGCGGATCGTTCCATCCATTATACATTCTTCGGGTATGATATTGTTGCGTACCCCGCCATTGATCTTCCCGACAGTAATGACCACCGGCGCTTTTGTCAACTCCATCTGGCGGCTGACAATGGTTTGCAAGCCTTCAATGATCTGTGCAGACACCTGGATCGGGTCGATGCCTTTCCAGGGCTGGGAGCCATGGCTTCCCTTGCCTTTAACTACAATACGGAACCAGTCGGAAGAGGCCATGAAGGCCCCGCTTTTATATTCAATTCGTCCCACTTCAATATCCGATTCGATATGAAGACCGAATATCGCATCCACTTTGGGGTTCTCCATCACTCCCTCTTTTACCATTAATGCGGCCCCGCCTTCTTCTCCTTCGGGAGGTCCTTCTTCCGCGGGTTGAAAAATAAACTTGACGGTTCCTTTTATTTCGCTTTTCATTCCTGCAAGGATCCCGGCCACACTCATCAGCATTGCCACATGGGTATCATGACCGCAGGCATGCATTACGCCAACTTCCTGGCCGTTGTACGTTGTTTTTTGGCTGGAAGCAAACGGAGTATTCACCCGCTCGATGATCGGTAATGCGTCCATGTCCGCCCGCAAAGCGATACAGGGGCCCGGTTTTCCTCCTTTTAATATTCCCACTACTCCCGTCTTTGCAACTCCTTCTTTTGTTTCAATTCCCAGGCTTCTCAGGTATGCTGCAATGATCTTTGCTGTTCTTGTTTCCCGGTTACCCAGTTCAGGATTTTGATGAAAGTCCCTTCTCCAGGCAATGCATTGGGACTCTATTTTATCAGCGGCGGCAGCAGCCTGCTTTTTCAACTTCTCTGTTTCAGTTTGGGCAAGGCCCTGAACAGATATAATGATCAATGCTAATAAGAGAAGTCTTTTTTGCATGGTTCAAATTTTTATGAATTTACTGGAAATGGCTGATCATTTTATTTATTGCTGGTTTATGTTGTTCAAAAAGCTGCGGGGACGTGAAGCTTCTTTTTACTTTAGTATATTTAAACCTCAATGTTTTTACTCCGCCATATTCCATTTTTAAAGGCTGTGCTGGTACACAGTGTTACGGCTTTCGGAGGTCCCCAGGCTCATCTTGGAATGATGATGAAAACATTTGTGCACCGCCGGCCTTATGTAACCGAAGAAGAGCTGATGGAGTACAATGCTTTTTGCCAATTGCTTCCCGGCGCATCCTCCACACAGACACTCACATTGATCGGGTATAAAAGAGGAGGAGTGCCCCTGGCGGTATTAACCCTCCTGGTCTGGATCCTGCCGGCCTGTATAATGATGGGCGCCCTGTCTTTCCTGTTATATTATATAGACCAGCGGCAATTGGGAACGGATATTTTCAAGTTCATTCCTCCCATGGCGGTTGGGTTCCTGGCCTATGCTGCATTTACGGCTTTCCCGCTGGCAATAAAGAATACGATCACCTGGATCATCATGATCATCAGCGCAGCAGCGACCTATTTCTTATTCGGGCAGCCCTGGGTGATCCCGGGTCTGATCATAACCGGTGGGGTAGCAACCAACCTCAGCCGTAAGCGTATCCCGCAGGTAGAGCAAAAACCCAGGAAGATCAAATGGTGGAACTTCTGGTTGTTCGGTATCATTTTTATTGCTGCAGGTATTGTGAGTGAGATGGCAAGAAAAGATGACTGGCCTAACCGGAAGCCGATCAATCTTTTTGAGAATACCTACCGGATGGGGAGCCTTGTTTTTGGCGGTGGCCAGGTACTGATGCCGATGATGTATGAACAATGGAGTGTGAGGCCGGAAGTAAAAGCGATCAGGGAAAGGAACCATGACCTGGTACAGATCGATGAGAAAGATATGCAAACAGCGATGGGAATTGTGAGAGCTTTGCCGGGACCGGTTTTTGCCATTTCGTCTTTTACCGGGGGAATGGCCTTAAAGGATATGGGAACAACTCCGCAGGAAAAAATAATGATGCAGCTCCTGGGTTGCCTGATCGGTATGGTCGCGATCTTTCTTCCCAGTGCATTGCTGGTGCTGTTCTTTTTCCCGGTCTGGAACAACCTGAAAAAATATGCCGCGGTCTATCGCTCGCTGGAGGGGATCAATGCCGTGGTCGTAGGTGTCATGATCGCGTCGACACTCTATATCATGAAAGACGTTTCCTTCTCGGATGTAAAACCTGTCAGCAGCCTGATCAGTGTGGGAGTTATCCTTGGAACCTTTGCCCTGCTGAATTTCACGAAGCTCGCCGCCCCGCTGATCGTAATGGGTTGCTTATTGCTGGGTTACTTCTTCTGATCCTGTTTTTTATAATAGCCCCCTTTCTCTATTTCTTCCAGCACCTTATCGGGTAACATATAGCGCACCGATTTCCCGGATTGGATATACTCACGGACTTGTGTAGACGATAATTGAAGCAATGGCGCATCGAGCACGTGAAGATCGGCGCTCACCGTATTCTCCGCATCGAAACCAGGTCTCCGGTACACATACACGGGATAGTTCTTTACGATCACTTCATAGTTCTTCCATTTGTGGAGATTTTGAAAACTATCACTGCCCATGATAATGCTGAATTCATGCTCAGGAAATTTTTCGGTGAGATAGGTTAAGGTAGTGGCTGTATAAGATGGCTTCGGCAAACCAAATTCGATATCCGATGCTTTTATACGTGTATCATCTTCTGTGGCAAGACGAACGAGATGCAACCGGTGATATTCATTCAACAAACCCTGGCTGGGTTTGAACGGATTTTGCGGAGATACGATGAACCAGATCTTTTCAATGTCCGTTTCATTCAGGATATGGTTCGCAATGATCAGGTGAGCGACATGAACAGGATTGAAGGAGCCGAAATAAAGACCAATTTTCATTTAATTAATTGATAATCAATTGTTTATTTCAACAAGTATATGATCTGCCTCATCCCGGCGAAGGCTGAGATGATATCCTGATACCTTTACGGATATCGGGTCGCCCAGCGGAGCAACCTGTTCCAGTTGTATCTTTTCACCGGGGACACAACCCATTTCCATCAACTTCAGAAAGATCCCGTTGTCGTTGAATTCGGTGATCACACCCTCCTGCCCGGGTTTTAATTGAGAAAGCTTTACGATCATTTCAGCGTTTGTACAAAACTACCCTTGTAAGTTTGTTTTTGTTTACGAATTTTGAAAATATGCCTGTTTCTCCTTCTAAATCAAAAATTTGCTTCTTTTTCCAGGATACCAGCCCGGCCCTTAAAAACAGGTCGGAGCTTAAAAAATTCATTGGGTCTATTTTCAAAAAAGAGGGTAAGGAACTGGAATCCCTGAATTATATCTTCTGTACCGATAAAGCGCTGCTGGAGATCAATCGCCAATACATGGGTCATGATTATTACACGGACATCATAACATTTGAGCTGTCCAAAAAAGGAGGGCCTGTTCAGGGGGAAATATATATCAGTATAGACAGGGTTCGTGAGAATGCCCAAACCCACCAGCAATCCTTCAAGTCCGAAATTCACCGGGTTATCTTCCATGGCACTTTACATTTATGCGGATATGCCGATAAAACCCCCAAGGACAGCAAGAAAATGAGATCAAAAGAGGACAGCTACCTGCTTTCCTATTTCGAATGAGGGACTTCTATCAATTTCTCGTATCCAATTTATAATTAACTCATAATTAATCCATTAAAACGAGGGTTCCACGTGAAAAAATTGTTTCAGGCTGAAACAGTTCCATGACTCCACGTGGAACGTTGAGTATTTTTAATAAAACATACCCTGACGTTATCCTTGGAGCTTTGCATTACCTTCGCCGACTTATGTTTCCCGAATACGATGTCATTGTAGTAGGCGCCGGTCATGCCGGTTGCGAAGCCGCAGCCGCAGCTGCCAATCTTGGTTCAAGGACCCTGCTGATCACCATGAATATGCAAACCATTGCCCAGATGAGCTGTAATCCTGCTATGGGCGGTATCGCAAAAGGCCAGATTGTCCGGGAGATAGATGCAATGGGAGGATATTCGGGGGTCGTAACAGATCTTTCAACGATCCAGTTCCGGATGCTGAACCGGAGCAAGGGACCTGCCATGTGGAGTCCAAGGGCACAAAATGACCGGGTGCTTTTTTCTATCAAGTGGCGGGAGATGCTGGAACAAACCCCCAACCTCGATTTTTACCAGGACATGGTCAAGAGCCTTGTGATCAAAGATGGAAGGGCCGCCGGTGTGGTCACAGGATTGGGGCATGAAATAAAAGCAAAATCTGTCGTCCTGACCAACGGAACTTTCTTAAACGGGATCGTTCATATTGGTGAAAAGAACTTTGGTGGAGGAAGAATGGCAGAAAAAGCGGCAACCGGTATCACGGAACAATTGGTCTCGCTTGGATTTGAAAGTGATCGCCTGAAAACCGGAACACCGCCAAGGATCGATGGCCGAAGCCTCGATTATAGTAAGATGGAAGAACAGAAAGGTGATGAAGAAGTTGTCGGATTCTCATTCCTGGATACTGAAAAGCCCAAGACCCAACGAAGCTGCTGGATCACTTATACCAATCAACAGGTGCACGATGTCCTGAAAACAGGATTCGACAGAAGTCCAATGTTTGCCGGAAGGATCGATGGGATAGGACCCAGGTATTGTCCGAGTATCGAGGATAAGATCAACAGGTTTGCGGAAAGGGACAGACACCAGCTTTTTATAGAACCGGAAGGGTGGAATACCGTAGAGATTTATGTCAATGGATTTTCAACTTCCTTACCGGAAGAAGTTCAATACGAAGCTCTTCGTAATATAGTGGGTTTTGAGAACGTGAAAATGTTCAGGCCTGGTTATGCGATCGAATATGATTTCTTTCCTCCCACACAATTAAATTATACGCTCGAAACAAAACTGATCCCTAATTTATTTTTTGCCGGGCAGATCAATGGAACAACAGGTTATGAAGAAGCTGCCTGCCAGGGATTGATGGCGGGGATCAATGCACATCAGAAAACAAAAGAGCTGGAACCTGTTGTATTGAAAAGAAGTGATGCTTATATCGGCGTACTGATCGATGACCTGATCAGTAAAGGGACAGAGGAGCCTTACCGCATGTTTACATCGAGAGCTGAGTTCAGAACATTACTACGGCAGGATAACGCTGACCTGCGATTGACGGAAACAAGTTACAGGCTTGGGTTAGCGTCGCAGGAACGAATGGATAAGGTGATCGAAAAAAGAAAGAGTGTCGAAGAAATAAAAAACATCCTGAAGGATTTTGTCGTGGAGCCCGGAGAGATCAATTCCTATTTTTCTTCCGTTAATTCTTCACGGATCACGGAAAAACAAAAGGCTCAAAAAATATTATTGCGGCCGGATGTAGAGCTGGACGAATTTGCCGATGCATTGCCGCGGCTGAAAGAAATTTTAAAGAATTTTACTAAAGACTCACTGGAGCAGGCATCCATCCAGGTTAAATATGATGTCTATATCGAAAAGGAAAAAGGTCTTGTTCAAAAAATGTCACAGCTGGAAGAACTCGAGATCCCGGAAACATTTGACTATAAAAAGATCTCTTCGTTGGGTAACGAGGCAAGAGAAAAGTTGACCCGCATCAAACCGCGGACACTGGGCCAGGCCAGCAGGATATCGGGTATCAACCCCAGTGATGTACAGATTCTGATGGTTTTCATGCACCGATAGCAAAAAAGCTGCAGTTATCGGTTCTTTCTTCTCGTTTACAGAAACTTCAACTATTTTGGCCGTTTAAGTTAACCACCAGGTGTCTGTCGCGTATTTGCCTCCTGTTTCATTTTGGTTACATTTGGCAGTTCTATCAGGGCACAATATTGCACTCGGTTCGCCTGTGTAATACGGCACGACAGCACATCTGAATTC
>DASYLC010000121.1:0-4727 GCA_036009775.1 Chitinophagaceae bacterium | reverse complement strand
GGTGCAGGCGCAGGCCAGGCAAGTCCTGCCAGCAATATGGTACAGATCGGTAATACATCCGTAACATGGATCGGCGGACAAGTTCCCTGGAGCACGTATAGCGATGAGCGGATCAAAAAAGATATCCGTAATGATGTTCCGGGACTTGATTTTATCAACCGGCTTCGTCCCGTTTCCTATACAATTAACAGTCGTGGTGAAGAGGATATCATATTTGCAGGGATATCCAAAAAAACCGTGGATTCATTTCAGCATAATTGGGCATCTAAATATGATATTGAAAAAATGCGTATGACCGGTTTCCTGGCACAGGAAGTTGAAAAAGCGGCTAAGGATGCGGGCTATGATTTCAGCGGGGTGCATGCTCCCAAAAATGCAAACGGGCTTTATAGTCTTAACTACAGCGATTTCGTAATGCCGCTGGTGAAGTCGGTACAGGAATTGAATGAAAGGGTCGTAAAGCTCGAAAAAGAGAATAATGAATTAAAAACCGGGAAGGCTTCTCCTGATGCAGTTATCCTGCAGTTGCAGCAAACCGTCAATGAATTAAAAATACAATTGGATGCGCTGAAAAAGAAACAGTAAACGTAGTGAACGCCCGGTTTATGAAGGCCGGTACTGACCGGCCCTTTCTTTCCGGAAATAGGAATCTTGCCTGGATTATTTTGTAATTTGTATAGCATGTTTAAAGATCACTACTATTGAAGGCCCGCGTATTCATATTACGAACTGTCATTTCAATATTTTTTGCAATGCTGTATTCGCAGGCATATGCACAAGTGCCGTCCTATCATGTACAAATACTGGATGAAAGTAATGGCATCCAGACAGCAGGGATCAACCGTATCCTGAAAGACAAGAATGGGTTCTTATGGCTATTATCGCCCCAGTATATTCAACGGTACGATGGGGTATCAACAAAACGGTTCACTGTGGATGATTATCTCCGTGATATGGTCATTGATTCAGCGGGTACCATCTGGGTGACCTGTCTTCAATCTGTATATCATTTTGTGGACGATTATAAAGGATTTGTAAAAATGGGATTGGAGGCCGGGGAAGGCACCAGTTTTTATTCTTCGGCCACAGGGCGTAACGATACCGTTTTTTTCGGGAGTTCGACCGGTATCTATTATTTCGACAGGATGCAGAACAAGATAAAGAACTATTTTATCAAAATTATTACACGCGGTGTGGGCAGGGCGAGAATTGCCGCCCGTCACCAATATCTTTACTTTATTGCAGGCAATGATCTTTGCCGGTATAATATGGACACAAAGGAAGTGCTGAAACACGAGACCAACGGCATGAATGTGTTAGAGCCATTGGCGGATGATGAGGTCCTGGTGGGCTGGTATGATTTTTCACATTCGGTGCTGAGTTTTTCCAGGGATGAATTAAAGAATTTGGATGCCGGTTATTTTTCGCCAGCTACTGCTTCCATCAACCAGCATTTTAACGGTGTATCCGCGGTAAGTGACAGTGAATTCCTGGTTTGTACATCGAAAGGTCTGCTGAAATATAATAGTAAAACGCATCGTTTCGTCCAGCAAAACCTGTTTCTCCAGGGTAAGCCGCTTTCGGGTGATATGCGTTGCCTCTATGCCTACCAGGATGATCAGAAAATGTTCTGGGTAGCTACGCCATCTTCCATTCTTTATTTTAAGCCTTTTGAAAGTACGATCGGGGCGCTCCATAGTTATCCCTCCCGGAAAACCGCCGGGTGGGATGAATGGGTGCGTTCCATTACAGAGGATAATAAAGGGAATATATGGTTCGCTACGGCAAATGGATTTTGCAAATGGGATAAAAAGAATGGAGAAGTAGAAGTTTTTCCCGGCGATCTGAATGCCACCGACAAGATGAACTTTCCTTCTATCCGTGGACTCGTATATGATGGCAGAAATCTCCTGATCGGGCAAACCGATAAAGGGATATGGATATTCAATCCTGAAACCCGGCAGTATAAACGACCGGTATACACCCCCGGGCCGACCGGCGATTCAACAAAAAAACATATTGAAACCGATTTTATTTTTGGTATAACACGGCTGAAGAATGGGAATTTTTTTATACCCGGGCGTTTTTCAAATTACATCATGCACCGGGGTAATTACCTGCTGGAACAAATTTCTTTTGACACCCTTGTCATACGCGGTGATTATGTATTGGAAGATAACAAAGGATTTATCTGGATATACAATAATATTTCCTCAGGGGCAGGGCTTTATTGCATTGACACCAGCTGGCATATTGTTCATTTCATTCCTTATAAGCAACAAGGTGATGTTCGTGTTCTCAGACCCTATTGCCAACTTAACGATAGTACGATCCTCTGCGGTCATACCGGTATTAAGATCGTAGAACATATCCATACCAGGCCGGTGATCCATGATATTTTGCCGGCATTGAAAAATAAAGCTATCCGGATGATCTTTAAGGACCGGAACGAAAAGATCTGGATCGCTACCTATGATGAACTTTATCGTTATACAACAGCCAGCGGGCTGCTGGAGCGATTTGATTACAGTGACAACGTGGTAACATCCGGTACAGAAGCCAGTAATGTGTACCGGGCGACCGATGGAACTGTTTATTTGGGTGCTTACAACGGGTTGAATTATTTTATCCCGGAGAATATAGCACAGCAAAACGACGAATTAAAAGTTCGCCTGCTGAATGTTTCGTTCGGGAATGATGATTCCAGTTTTTTTCTGAAGGATCATTTCTCAGTGAAGTACTCACAGCATGCGGTGGTATTTTCTTTCGTGGCTCCTTATTTCAAGAACGCACAGAAAGTAAAATACCGCTACCGTCTCAATGGAGTGGATGATGATTGGGTAATGGCGGGTAATAATACATCGGTGCGTTATTCTTCGTTACGTGCAGGGTATTATTCATTCCGGGCTGCTGCTTCACTCGACGGGATCACCTGGTATGAAACACTCACTCCCTTTTCTTTTTCCATACGACCTCCCTTCTGGCAAACATGGTGGTTCAGGTCATTGGCTGTTTTATTAGTTGTTGCTACCGTTTTTTATTTTGTGAAACGAAGGATCAACAGCATCAAGACCAAAGCGGGTTTACGCCTGCAACTCTCGCAGCTCGAAGCACGGGCTTTGCGCAGCCAGATGAATCCTCATTTTATTTTCAACAGCCTTAATGCGATCAGCATGCTGGTGGCAGGTGGACAAAATGAAAAAGGGATCAGCTACCTCGGTAAATTTTCCAGGTTGCTGCGGATGGTACTGGATGATGCGGAGAACAATTATACAAGTATCCGCGATGAGATAAGGATACTGGAACTATACCTGCAACTGGAGTCCCTTCGTTTTGGAAATAGTTTTCAATACAAAATAACCGTGGACCCCGACCTGGATAAGGATGTCCAAATACCTTCGTTGCTGGTTCACCCGCTTGCTGAGAATGCGGTATGGCACGGCTTATTGCATAAGGAAGGCGACCGGCAGTTAAAGATCGAATTCAAAAACAGGGGAGATGAACAGGTGGAATGTACGGTCGAGGATAATGGTATCGGGTTGGAAGCGGCCCGCACCTATAAATTGCAACGATTGAATGGCGACACCCGTAAATCAAAAGGGCTGCAGCTCGTGAAAGAACGTTTGAAAGCGATGCAGCAAGAATCCGGTACGCCCGCCTCTTTCCGGATCGAAGACATTATTGATGATAACGGCGCAGTAAAAGGTGCCCGGGTCACTATTAAATTCCCGGTATTGTATGAAAACTGAAAGCATCAAAGCGCTGATCATCGATGACGAAGCCCTGGCCTGCGATATGCTGGAGTATATGATCCGCCAGCATGTGCCGATCATCGGGCCGGTAAAAAAGACGACAAGTGTCTATGAAGGATTGAATTTCCTCAAGACCTTTGAACCCGACCTCTTGTTCCTCGATATACAGATGCCTTTTATGACGGGGTTCGAGCTATTGAGCTCACTGCCTGAAAGACCTTTCAGTGTCATCTTTACAACAGCCTATGACCGTTATGCGATCAAAGCCATTCGATTCAGTGCATTGGATTATCTCCTGAAGCCTGTTGACCCGGAGGATCTCAAAGAAACGATGGAACGGTATATCCTCAATCGGGAAAAACAAATACTGTTAGGAGAGCAATACCGCAATTTTATGTATAATCTCCGGCAGCAGGAGGAGAACGACTATCGTCTTTCGTTATACACACATGCCGGCATGCGGCTGGTATCGACAGCGGAAATACACTATTGCCGGGGAGAAAATAATTATACCCATTTTCACCTGTCGGATGAAAAAACGATCACTGTTTCGCATACGATCAAAGAATATGAAGAAATGCTGGCCGGGCACCATTTTGTAAGGGTCCATAAATCCTGCCTGGTAAATTTAGCATTCCTGAAAGAGATAAAAGACCATACGGTGCTGATGAAAGACGGCACTGTTCTCGGGATATCCCGTCGTCGCAGACCGGAAGTGACAGAAGCGGCCCGGAAATATGTGCAGGGTAATCGTAAAAGAAGATAGCCCGGTCAGATAATAGTTAATAGATAAAAGATGATAGTTCTTTCAATGCAAGAGTTCTTTGGAATAGCGAGGAGGTTTTGAGCGTAAAGAATTTTTATCTATTAATTTTTAGTTTTTATCTCACAAGGTCTCCTTTCAACCGCAGCAATTCCGTTTCCGCAAGTTTGGTAGCATATCTCGCCGCGATCAGCCGGTTATAAGCGTCTTCC
>DASYLC010000120.1:0-4586 GCA_036009775.1 Chitinophagaceae bacterium | reverse complement strand
TCCATTCCATTTATTGATCAATCCGCTTATAGGCGCTATCGCGGCAGGTAATTGTGTCGTATTAAAACCCAGTGAATTCGCTCCGGCCACTGAAGCGGTGATGAAGGCCATTATTGAAAAAACATTTTCCCCGGAATATATTCTTTATGTGCAGGGAGACGGGGCAACCGTGATCCCGGCCATGATGAATAATTTTTCATTTGATCATATCTTCTATACCGGTAGCACGGCTGTCGGAAAGATCATTTATAAAATGGCGGCGGAACGACTGGTGCCGGTAACGCTGGAACTGGGAGGTAAAAGCCCTTGTGTAGTGGAAAGCGATGCCAATATAAAAGTAGCAGCACGACGGATCGCTATGACAAAGTTTTCCAATGCGGGTCAAATGTGTGTGGCCCCGGATTATTTACTGGTGCATTCGTCGATAAAAGATCAATTGGTAAGTGCGATGAAGGACGCGATCGGGAAATTCTTTTCCGATAAACCGGAAGACTGTTACAATTACGGGAAGATCATCAACGAAAGGCAGTTCAACCGGATCTCGGGTTATTTATCACAGGGAATGATCGTTCATGGCGGCAGGACGGATAAGGCAAAATTATTTATTGAGCCGACGATCATGACCGGCGTTTCACCGGATGCACAGGTGATGAAGGATGAGATATTCGGCCCCGTATTACCTGTTATTTCTTTTGATACGATGGAGGAAGCGAAGAAGATCATTCTACAAAGCCCCAACCCCTTATCATTCTATATTTATACTTCCAGTACTAAAAAAGAAAAGCAATGGCTGGAAGCGGTTCCGGCAGGCGGCAGCTGTGTCAATAATTCAAGCTGGCACCTGACCAACCATAATCTTCCTTTTGGAGGAAGGGGATTCAGCGGCACAGGTGCTTATCATGGCAAATATTCTTTTGAGACATTCAGTCACAAAAAAGCTGTGATGAAGACGCCGACCTGGTTTGACCCGGATATCAAGTACCCGCCGTTCAAAGGGAAGTTGAAATTATTTAAATGGGTGATCCGGTAAGGCTTAACCTCGAAGGCGCCAGGCCGCTAAGTAACGACAAAAGTTCCCTTGCAAACCTTCGCGTCTTTGCGCCTTCGCGGTTAAGTAAACTAAGAGTATGAAAAAACTAAAACGATTCCTGGTTGTTCTGTTAATACTCATAGCTGCTTTCGCGGTCTATGTTGAAATAGTGAATCGTAATTCCAAAAATATGACCTATCGCCAGAAAGTATTAAAAGCTGTTTATCCCGCCTTTATGTGGTGGACAAAACTGACCGGTAAGAACACCCGTGAACTGGAGAACAAAAAGCAGCAACCCGCTATTTCTTTTTATTCATTAAAGGGCACGCTCAGCAATGGCGATACGCTTGATTTTGCCACCCTGAAAGGCAAAAAAATACTGCTGGTTAATACCGCCAGTAATTGCGGCTACACCAACCAGTATAGCGATCTGCAAAAATTATCCGAGCGCTATAAGGATAAACTTGTAGTGATCGGTTTCCCGGCCAATGATTTCAAGGAACAGGAAAAGGGAACCGATGAAGAGATTGCGGGCTTCTGCAAGGCCAATTTCGGGATCAGTTTCCCGTTGATGAAAAAAAGCACGGTGATCAGGTCGCCGCAGCAACACCCCGTTTATCAATGGCTGACGGATCCCACAAAAAATGGCTGGAACAACCAGGCTCCTTCCTGGAATTTTTCAAAATATATAGTGAATGAAGAAGGGATACTTACCAATTTTTTCGGGTCTTCCATTTCTCCCCTGAATAAAGAGATGCTGGAAGCGATCAAAAACTGAAAAGCGGTAATACTATTCTTCTTAATTTTAAGAACTATTTCCTGTCGGTGCCCTCCCTGTTACTACTTCCTCTGATCATTAATCTTTAAACCAAACATCATGAACTGCAAGTACAGGCTTATTCTGTTTTTGTCACTGGTTATTTCTTCCGTTACATTTTCGCAGGTAAAGATCGGCACACCTGCAGGTGCACCTGACCCGGCTGCTGTATTAGAACTTAGCAGTACTAACCGGGGCTTCCTGCTCCCAAGGCTCGACAGTACACAAATGATAAGTATCGCTTCACCTCCCAACGGGCTATTGGTTTTCAATACCACCAACGATGGTATTTACCAATACAAACAATCCCTTTCGCAATGGAGACCGGTCATAGCAGATAGCAGTGAGTGGATATTTGAACCCGGCTCTTCAAAACTCTATTTAAGAAGAGCATTGAATAACGGTGACTCCATGTATTACAATACGACATGGAAAAAATGGTTATTTGCTGACACACGGTTTTACAAAAGCTCTACTGGTGTAGGCGAATTCAACCTTGATGAAGGTAACAGTGACCGCTTTATTTTTAAAACAACGGCTTCCAGGTATGCCCGGCCATTGTCCAATCTTTTCAGCGCCAATGGGGTTTTTATATATGAGATCGATGAGGACCCTATCGGGTTGGCACAACCTTTTGAAACTTCGTTCATTGGATTGGCCTCAGACGTGACGGTGCTCCCTTCCGCCACACAGAAAATGGGCAGTTTAAATGCAATACGCGGGTTCACCACTTTTGCAGGAAAGGATACGGTCGGCGCTATTACGGGGTTGCAGAATACGGTAAGTGTCCGGGGCAAAGGCTATGTTGATCTTGTAACAGGTTTTGCCAATCAGATAGGAGTCAGGGATAGTGTACAGCAGATCGGTTTTTTAATGGGTATCAATAATACGCTTACGTATACTTCTCCATTGGGTGTGCCGAGGATACTCGGCGATTATTATGCCTATACATCAAGCACGTCGGCTGCGTTTAATAATAAAGTGGATGGGAATGCTTATTCCCTTTTCATTCGTAATATGACCGCTGCCCGCCCGGGAAATAATTTCGCCGTGTTCACCATGGATGGATTGAACCGTTTTGGCGATTCTGTGTTAATAACAGAGACCGGGGCCTTTCAAAAACCAAGAGCAGTACTGGATGTAAATTCCAATTCGTCCATGATCATCCCGGTAGGAAACACTGCGCAACGACCCGTAATACCCATTACAGGTATGCTGCGGTTTAATGTCGACAATGCTTCACCTGAAGCATATGCCGGTGCTGTAAGCGGTTGGGTAAACTTAAAAGCGCCGGTGCTTACGGCTACAGCTTTGCTGGACCCGCCATCGGTAGCAAGCGGTAATACCATAACGGTTGCCTATCCTGTTACCGGAGCAGTGACCAATAATACAGTAACTGTTTCTCCTGCGGCAGCGTTACCGAATGGTTTTGCTATTGGCTGGGCAAATGTGAGTGTTGCCGGCGTTGTTACAGTCGCATTCATTAATTTTTCCGGGGCGCCTGTCGACCTTGTGGGACAAACATTTTATATCAAGGTTATTCAATAGGAAGTTTGTGCATGCGTTACGATGGATCGGGACGCTAAAGCGGCCTGAACTATCGAAATGTGATTGAGCATAGAAACAATAGTGGTCGCACCCTCAAAATAACGTGAAAACAACATCGGAATGGCGTGATTGCAACATCGGAATGGCGTGATTAAATCTTTGAAATGAAATAATTGCACCATCTGAACAAGTCGCCTATGATTTTATCTTTGATAGAAAAATGCATTTTATTCCAGGGGAATTCTATCACGTTTACAACCGTGGTAATAACAGGCAAAGAATTTTCTTCCATGATGACAATTACCTCTTTTTTCTAAAAAAGATAAGTGGTCAGTTGAAGCCGGTATCAGAGATCATTGCTTATTGTCTTATGCCCAATCATTTTCATATCCTGGTACAAGCTACTGCCAGCAGTATCAAAGAAAGACAAACATTTGGTGGTAAGCCAATGCAGGACCTTGCTTATCGTATCGGGGTATTGCTAAGCAGTTATTGCCAGGCCATCAATAAGCAAAACAAAACGACGGGATCTTTATTCCAGCAGAAGACTAAGGCAAAAATTTTGAATGAAGAAAACAATACTTCGGGGATCAGCTATCTGGAACAATGTTTTTGCTACATTCATCAAAATCCTCTTGTGGCAGGGTTGGTCACCAGCCTGTCCGACTGGCCTTACTCATCTTATCTTGATTATGCCGGGCTCAGAAACGATTCGCTGTGTAGGAAGGAGATATTTTTTAATCATACTGGTTTTCAACAGGAGGACATTGTTAAAATATGTTCTGCAAAAATGGAAGAAAAATTAATAGATAAGTTATTCTGATCAGGATCCGGTTCAGGCCGCTAATAGCGTCCCGACCCTACTCCACCGGGCATTTCTCATGATAATTCACCAGCTCGATCGGTGTCTTTTCAAATTCATAGCCACCATAAGTACGGGCAATATCATCAAAGACCCCGTTGATCTCTTCTTCCGTGGTAAGCGTCACCAGTTTGTTACGGAATTCTTTTATGTTGGGTAACCCTTTTAAGTAGTTCGCATAATGCCGCCGCATTTCATTGATGCCTACCACCGGGTTCTTCCATTCGATAGAACGGCGCAGGTGTTTGCGGCAAACAAATAAACGGTCTTCGATGGTGGGAGCGGGCAGGTGTTCGCCTGTCTGGACAAAATGTTTGATCTCGTTAAAG
>DASYLC010000119.1:0-8438 GCA_036009775.1 Chitinophagaceae bacterium | reverse complement strand
TTATCTTTGAAATAGGTGGACATATTTGGTATGTTGATCGGCAAACCTAAATCAATTTTTGCATCTTAAACATGCTGAAAGTGAGGGAAATACTGTTGATAACTGTTTGAAAAAGTTTTGGTAAGAAAGGCTTGAGACCGTATTTTTGCACTCCCAAAAAGGGGAGGTTGTCCGATGGACTTCTTTGGAGATCTTGTAGCTCAGTTGGTAGAGCACAACACTTTTAATGTTGGGGTCCTGGGTTCGAGTCCCAGCGGGATCACAGAGCTCTGGTAATAAATACCAGAGCTTTTTTTATGTTATGGACCGGGATATAACAAAGCATTTCGGGCAAGACCTGAATCTGATCTTTGACAGATCAAGAATACTGGCCATTCATGCAAAACACGGGTTTATTAACCTGGAGCATCTTTTCGTTGCCATGCTTGAAACTGATTGCATGGCAAAATCTTACCTCAGGGACTTTGATGTAAAAGAACAAATTGACTGGCTTCAACAATTATATCCCAACTCCGGTACATCGACCATCAAAGATAGCCTGCCACTAACCATGCATGCGGAACGTATTGTCAGGCATGCCGGCTATCTGGCCTTCTTGAAAAAAAAGCTTCACACCAATAGCGTTCACCTGTTATTGTCAATGCTCAGCTATGACAACACAGTTTCAGAACGGGTAAAAAAGAAGGGTATTATTTTTGAAGATATCGCCGGCAATTTGGAAGGGGGCTTACCCAAAACGCCCGTTGAAATAAAACTGCGTCATTTCAGGAAACCTTCAGTTATCAGCCGCTTTTTCCGGCCGGGTTCCTCCATGAGAAAATTGTCGGAGGAGGTTTTAGAGCATGCTCAGAATTTATGGACTTACCAGCAGTATGATGATTGTATTACAACCTGCCAGACCGGTCTGGAACTTATTCCTGCACACCAGGAACTGAAAATATTGCTGGCCCTTAGCTTTTTAAAAAAACGGGATCATACAACTGCAGCAGGTCACCTGGAAGAATTGGTCAGAACGTTTCCCGATGATCCGGGTTTCCAGCTTTCTTTATCTTATTGCTATGACAATATGGGTGACTACCTGAAAGCCGGAGAAATGCTCGACAGTATGCTGGCAAAAGACCCGGATCATGATATTGTATTAAATAATAAGGGATTTTGCCTTTTACTGCAGGCCAGGTATGCCGAAGCGGTTCCATTTTTCGAGAAAGCCATTCAGATAAATCCTTTGTTTG
The DNA here is from genome assembly GCA_036009775.1 of Chitinophagaceae bacterium. Taxonomy (GTDB): domain Bacteria; phylum Bacteroidota; class Bacteroidia; order Chitinophagales; family Chitinophagaceae; genus JJ008. Next base: position 7,206 of record DASYLC010000119.1, on the reverse strand, counting down.
CCTATCCCTGGGACAATCTTGGGTTCGTTAAATACAAACTGGGTGATACGGGACAGGCACTTATATTGATCGATAAAGCACTGGAACTTGACAAAGGGAATTCTTATGCCTACAAATACAAAGGAATAATCTTCATGGAGCAGGATAATAAAACACTGGCGATGGAGAATTTTCAACTGGCCCTTAAATACGGTTATACAAAGACCTATGGCGATGAGGTTTTGCAACTGATCGAAAAATGCAAATAGCTTTTTTATATCAGGAAAGTTCTTCCTTCATCTTCTGCATCACATCTTTCTCGATCATGATCTGCGCCAGGTGGATCATATTCATAAAGGCTTTGGCGCCGGAAATGCCATGACCGATGATAACAGGTTTGGCGACACCAAGCACCGGTGTACCGCCATAGATCTCAAAATTGAAACGTTCGAAAAATTCTTCCTTTACTTTTTTCTTATGACTGATCTCGTAAAGTGATTCGGCCATTTTCAGGATGATATTACCGGTAAAGCCTTCGCATACCATCACATCAGCCTTGTCCTGTAACACATCCCGGCCTTCGATATTGCCGATGAAGTTGATATGTTTATTCTCTTTGAGCAGGGGATACGTGGATTGTGCAAGTAAGTTCCCTTTGCCTTCCTCTTCACCAACATTGATCAGTCCTACCCGTGGTTTATCTATACCCAGTATCAGTTGGGCGTATACACTGCCCATGATGGCGAACTGGTTCAGCTGTTCGGGTTTGCAATCGGCGTTCAATCCTACATCGAGGAGAAGACCTGTGCCGCCATCGGCCTTTGGTACAATGCTCGAGATCGTTGGCCTGATCACACCTTCCAGCGCTTTGATGCTGAACAATGCTCCCACCAGCATAGCCCCGGTATTGCCCGCGCTGATAAAAGCATCCGTTTTGCCGGAAGCCAGCAAATGAAAACCGATCGCAATGGAAGATCTTTGTTTCTCTTTTAATGCCCGGGTGGGATGTTCGTGCATACCGATCACCTGTTCTGCATGAACCACTTTAATATGGTCGGGGCCGAGATTATTTTCCTCCAGCAATTTTTCCACCTGTTCTTTGTTACCGATCAACAGGAGGTCTGCAGGTATGTTATGCGCAGAAAGATAGAGCTGTACACCTTTAACGGCTTCCAGGGGAGCATAGTCGCCGCCCATCATATCTATTCCAATGTTCATACGGTTCTATTGAGGGATAAAAGCGCTCCGGGGCGTTTGACAAAACAACAAATTCCAAATTCCACTATGACAATTTAGCCAAATGGATTTGGAATTTAAAAAAGCGGTGTAAAAGCAATATTATTTAGCCTTCAATGGTGCTTTTTCAGCAACCACTTTACCTTTATAATAAAGTTTTCCTTCACTTACATGCGCACGGTGACGTACATGTGTTTCACCTGTAGCACTGTCGGTTGTCAATGTTGCAGCAGTAGCTTTATAGTGCGTCCTGCGTTTTGCACTTCTTTGCTGACTGTGTCTGCGTTTGGGATTTGGCATAACTCAAATATTAAAATAGTCAATAGTAAATCGTCAATCAAAAATCTTTAATAATCACTCCAGGTCTTTAAACTTTTCCAATCCTTTCCAGATCGGGTTCTCTTTTGCTTTGTTCTCTTCCGGTTCCAGTTTCTTCAGCAGGTCCAGCGCTGCCGGGTTACAATGCGGGCCGTCCATCTTTTCGAACTTACAGGCCTTCTGCATCGGAATGCTCAGGTTGATGAATTCATAGATCCAGTTGGCTACATCGATATGGCTATCGCCCTGTGCGATATAGTACATATCCGGGTCGTCTTCCTGTTCATTCATGAGTTCGGGTTCTTCGCCCATTTTCACGGTCAGGATGAATTCATCCCATAACTCCAATGGCAGGTTGCTGTTGCAACGGTCGCAACTCACTTCCAGGCTTCCCCCGATCTCGAATTTCAACAACATAAAACTGCTTTTCTTATCGAGCAACAATTTTACATTTGCCTTGCAGTGGCGGAAGTCCTGCTGCTGGAATGCCTCAAAGAACCGGTCGTCAATAGTATAGTTGTACTCGTGAACCCCGGGTTTCAACCCCACAAAAGCGATCTCAAACTCCCGGCGGCGGCTCATTTGTCAACTTTTTAAAAGAGTGTGCAAAGGTAGGGGAATAAACGGATAGTTGAAGGCGGATTTTGGATTATTTTTGCCCACTTGTCCGGGCCTAACAGCCTGATTTTGAAGATACTTAAAATTTGAAAGTTTGCAACAATTTCTTGCCCGCCTTTTCGCCCGCCTGATGAAAAGCCGGAGTTGGGTTTTACTGATCGTTCTCACCATCCTTATTAAATGGGCTTCCTGGTATCCCGGTTGGGTAGAAAGGAATTACAGCCAGGGTATATATCCTGTTATTGCCAGGGTGCAGCGGTTCCTGTTTGGCTGGCTGCCTTTTAGTATCGGCGATCTTTTCTATGCTTTCATAAGTATTGTCATTCTCTATAAAGGGTTCAAATTCTTCCGCCTCCTGTTCAAAAAACAACTGAACCGCCGTTATTTCATCGTAGCCCTGCAGCAGGGGATCTTTATTTTCTTGTTCCTCTATGTATTCTTCAACCTGCTCTGGGGATTGAACTATAACCGACGTGGGATCGCTTACCAGTTGCAATTGGATGTGAAGCCTTATACACTGGCTGATCTGGATACACTGGCAGGAGTAATGCAGAGCCGGGTGAATTATTATGCAGGGTACGTGACCGAAGCACAACGGGATTCTTTTGATAAGAAAAGTCGTTTGTTCAGGAGCTCTTTCGAAGCGTATGATGAAGCGGCTAAAACATATCCTTTCCTTTCCTATAGATCAAAATCGATCAAGCCATCTTTATTCAGCTACCTCGGGAATTACCTGGGATTCCAGGGTTACTATAATCCATTCTCCGGCGAAGGGCAGGTGAATACAACGGTCCCCCGTTTCCTCGAACCGTTTGTCACCACCCACGAAATGGCTCACCAGCTGGGTTATGGAAAAGAGAATGAAGCAAACTTTGTGGGATTCCTGGCCTGCCGTGCTTATAACTCGAATGCATTCCGGTACTCGGTCTATTTCGATATGTATAACTATTCAATAGGAGAGATCGCCCGCAGGGATACGCTCGTGGCAAAAACCTACCAGGAAAAAGCACACCCGCAGGTGATAAAGGATCAGAAAGAATTCAGGGATTTCTATCGTCGTTATAAAAACCCGATCGAACCGGTGATCATGTGGGGTTATGGACAATTCTTAAAAGCCAATAACCAACCGGCAGGTAAAAGAAGTTATAATGAAGTCGTGGCCTGGATGATCGCGTATTATAAGAAGTTCGGAGTTGAAGCATTGTGAAAAGATTCTTGATTCTGGTTTCTGGTCACCAGCATCCAGCATCCAGAATCCAGAATCCAGCACCCAGCATCTAGAACTTATTCTTCCACATCATACTCTCCACCGGTTTATCCGGCTGATTACTGTACTTGGAATTTTTCTTTTTGTCGTAAGAAATTTCGATCTCACCTTCCACGGGGAAGTAGATCAATTGCCCGATAGGCATTCCTTTATATACTTTGACAGGTTGCTTCACGGAGATCTCCAGTGTCCAGTTGCCACAAAAACCTACATCTCCTTTACCGGCCGTGGCATGAATGTCAATACCCAGGCGACCGGTTGAGGATTTTCCTTCGAGGAAGGGTACATGTGCATGCGTCTCCGTGTATTCTTGTGTAACACCGAGATAAAAGATATGCGGGTATAAAACAAAACCCTCATCCGGGATCTCGAAATATTCGATCGTGTTGTGCTTTTTAGCATCAAGAATATGTTCCTTGTAGGTGGCCAGTGTCTTTCCCAGGTGCACATCATAGGAATTACTGCCCAGGCATTCACGGTCGTAGGGAACTACTTTAATGGTACCTTTTTCGATTTCTTCGAGGATTCGTGTATCCGATAAGATCATATAGAATTTTGAAATTTTGGATTTTGAAACCGGGAAATTGAGTGGCCATAATTTCGAATTTTACACCCCAATATTTATCGCGACCATCTTCCCAATCTCATTAGTTTTGCAAGTATAAATCTAAAATCTTCAATCCATCAATCTAAAATCCTCTCTTTGCCCATTTTTTTTCAACATCAAATCAACGAAAACACCCGGCTGGGAATTTGGAAGATCGAGGAGACGGAAGAATTCTTCAAAGGAAATGTACCGCAGCACCGGGATGTGACCCATCCGCATAAACGCCTGCAGCACTTGGCGGGTCGTTTCCTGCTGCAATACCTTTTTCCCGATTTTCCCTATCATCTTATTGAAATAGCCGATACCCGCAAACCTTTTCTCCCGGATGAGCAGTATCATTTTTCCATTTCTCATTGCGGGGATTACGCGGCGGCCATTGTCAGCAGTGACAAAAGGGTGGGGATCGATATCGAGATACCGGTGGAGAAGATCGGCAGGATCATGCATAAATTCCTGGCGGCAAAGGAACATGGACTGTTTAACCTTATTGCCGGGGCTGAGGCCGGGGAAGCATTGGAAAATTATGATGAACCAACCGTTCTCTGGTCGGCCAAGGAAGCCGTCTTTAAATGGTATGGTAATGGCGGTGTCGATTTCCGCAAAGAGATCCAGTTACTGAAACAACATGAAGGAACGGGGACCATTGATTGCTTTTTTTCAAAGAACGGATCAGAGCTGGTCATCCATTACCGGCAGTTTGAAGGATTGGTGCTGGCATGGGTAAGTTGAGGAATGGTCAGGTGGTCATAAAAATCATATAGGTCAAATACTTCCGCCAACATTTATTCTGCTTCGTTAGTTGCATCATCGAGTAAATTCAGATCCACATCCGTTCCTGATATTCCTTCAATCGAACCACGTACATGCGCCGCGTTCAATAGTACTTTCTCAAGTTGCTTCTCCCTTGCCTTCCATAATTTTTCCATAGCATCCCTTTCTTTCTGTATGGACAATTTCATACTCATAAAACCTTCACGGATCGCCTGCCATTGTTCGGCAAATTCATTACTTGTGAGATAATCATAGAGCAGGTGCATTTTATCGCCTTTGTTCTCCTGGCTTTTCGCCGCATTGAAAACACGGATCACACCGTCCCGTAAAACAGATGCCAGCGCCTTTACTTCGGAAAAAGAACAGACCCACACGCCGTCTTTGATGCCAAAACAATCCATCTCCCTGGGCATGGTCTTGGTCACGATGACGGCGATATCGGCACCCAGGCTGCGCATATCCGCTTTCAGTTTATCTATCCAGTCTGCCGCAAAAGCGTTGGTGCGCTTACTTTCATAAATGATCCTGCCACATTCCTGCCCGAAATTATTCCGGACGGCCTGGATGCAATCTGCACCACGGACACCCTTGCCCACTTCACTGATCTCATCAAAAGGAAAACTGCTCCGCAGCATTTCTTCCAGCGCCAGTTCCTGGATCTCTCCTTGCAATTGCATGGAACCCTGTTCTGCTTTGCGGCGCATTTCTTCAGCCATTTTCTTCTGATCTTCGAGCTGCTTTTCCATCTCTTTTAATTTCATCTGGAGCTCATTTTCACGGGCGGCTGTTTTTTGTTCTTCAATTTTGCGCAACTCATCGGACAATTTTTCTCTCTCCTTTTGCAATTGTTGCTGAACGGTGATCTCCAGTTCCGCTTCTTTATTTTTCAGTACCTGTTCTTTCTGGAGGAACTCCAGTTCTTTTTGGCGGGAAGTTTTCAGTTTTTCTTCATTGTCTTTGTTGTTCTGTTCGAGCACCCGGAGTTTGTTTTCAAAATCGCCGCTGATATTTTTACGGATCGTCTCTTCCAGCGATTGCCGTATCTGTTTTTTTTCTTCTTCCAGTTTAACCTGGAACTCGTCATTCTTCTTTTTTTGCCAGTCGGCGGCTTTTGACCGCAATTCTTTTTCCACTTCCTCGCGGATCGCATCATTGGGCTCGAACTGGTGACCGCAATTAGGACATTTTATTTCTGTTGCCATGCTTTAGTTCCTTTGTGCCAAAACTACTAAAAAAATTAGTTTCCCGGTTTGACTTTTACAGTCTTGCCCTGCAAATACCCCAATGGGGTATTGATTGCGAAGCCGGTTCAATATAGTTTAAGGCTTATAAATTTTTCAATTATGAAGAAAACAACCACTATCCTCTTAGCAGGTATCGGATCCTTTTATACCCTGCAGGCCCAAAATGTAGGTATAGGTACGACCATTCCCGCGGAAAAATTGCATGTAGCGGGAAATCTAAAAGTGGACACAGTAAAATCCTCATCCATCAGGATGACCACCGGTGCTGGTGACGGAAAAATATTGACAAGTGATGGAACCGGTAATGGCAGATGGCTTACCAACAATGCGGTAGCAACAAGCAATATTGGTTATGGTGTTTAGGTTGATTGTGCAACAAACGGTAATATCACCGACTACCAGCCGGTAATAGAATTGAATAAACCTTATGAGCGTTTTGGAAGATCTGTGGCGATGTCGGGAACGATTGCTGTGATCGGTGCGTATAGCGAGCCGGCGATAACAGTCACACCTCCGGGTTCTGCCAGTGTTTACCAGTTTAACGGAACGGAATGGGTATTTGTTCAGAAACTGGTTGATTGGCGAAAAAGCAGTTGCGTCAATAGACCTTACCTATAATAGCAGGAATCTTTCCCGGTACGAGCTAAATACCACGTATTTCATACTTAATAGGTATGGTACGCCAATATCTGCTTACGAAAAACGTGTGGCTCGCTTGTGCCTGCGTTCTGTTCGTAAGATCGGTGTAGACCTGAAAGAAGATTCACCACCTTATTTATTTGATTATTACTTGGGATCCAGTGCTACCGACGATTTTGTACCTCCTCCCTTTCACCATGCCAAAGACAACTGGGGCTTCTATAACGGGTTAAATAGCGTTGGGAAGTACGGAGAGAGCATTCCAATGAATGCCCCATTGAATACAATAACAAATACGAATCAACTGAAAGGTTTATGCTTTATTCGCGAAGGGGTGTACGGTCCTGTGCTAACTGCAAAACCAGGTTACGCCAAAAATGGATTGTTGAAGCAGATTGTTTATCCAACGAGTGGCACATTATCATATCAGTATGTGCAGAATACGGGTACCATTAATGGAAGCACCAATAATGTAGGCGGTGTGCATGTTTCATCAACAAGCGCAACTGATGGGGGCTTCGATAACA
>DASYLC010000118.1:0-11953 GCA_036009775.1 Chitinophagaceae bacterium | reverse complement strand
CTGATCAAAATGCTGAACAGTCTGGTTGTCATTATTCCATGCCAGTTTTAGTTTCAATTCACGGCTTATCCAATATTCTGCCTCGGCATAGATATTAAAAGTATTGATGGTCTTGATACTGCGTTCATACATATTCTCATCCCCCCTGAACAATTCATTGATAAAAACAAACCGATCGTTGATCCCGACAGCTTTCCGCAGGTCCTTAACAGGTGTTTCTTTTAGGATCTCTACCAATTCTGTTTTACCCTGTTTTAATTTATCGTTCAGGGATTCACCCGGCGTACCGTTATCATTTACTTCCCGGGGCTGGTGTGAAAGAGTCGGTATTTCCGTCATCGGGTCAAAGACCATATCCAGTTGACCGTTTCGTTGTACCACGGACAAAGTCCCATCGTCTATCAATATGGTTTCCTTTATACGGGTATCCTGGGTTTTTACCGGGACTTCGGGTTCCTGTACGACCTTCTCCAGTGGTTTAGGTGCATATTTTTCGTAGCCGGAAGCTACTGCGCCCAGCATACCGGCAACCGGAAGCATGACGGCGACCTTGGCAGTGCCAAGGCTTTGCTGACCGATACTCTTCAGCTTGGTCAGTTCAAATTGCAATAACTGAACAGTTCCCAGCAATAAGGAGGGGTCGGCATTCTGTTCGAACTGTTCCTTTAATTTGCCGATAAGTGCTTCGATACGTTCCATTCTGTATTTTTGAACGGTGATGAATTGGGAGACGGAATAAACGATTAACGTTTACAGGTCTTCTAAAATTACAAACAGTTTGCCAATAAAGTAAATACCATTCACCTATAGCTAAATCTTAACAATGTTTATTGAACCCAATACAAGCGGTGAACGCCGGGGAAGCATCGAAGTGATTTGTGGATCTATGTTCAGTGGCAAGACCGAGGAATTGATCCGCAGGCTGAAAAGAGTGAAGATCGCTAACCTGAAAGTGGAGATATTCAAGCCGGCGATCGATACCCGGTATGATGAAGTAAAGATCGTTTCGCATGATGCCACAGCGATACACTCCACCCCGGTGGACAATTCACAGAAGATATTGCTGATGGCGGGTGAAGTGGATGTGATAGGCATCGACGAGGCCCAGTTCTTCGATCCCGAGATCGCTAATGTCTGCGATCAGCTTGCCTTCCGCGGTATCCGGGTGATCGTAGCCGGGTTAGATATGGATTATCTGGGTAATCCATTCGGGCAAATGCCCTATATCATGGCCAAAGCAGATTATGTGACCAAGCTCCATGCGATCTGTATGCAATGCGGGAATATGGCCAACTATTCCTATCGCAAGATCCCCAATGATGACCAGGTGATGCTGGGAGCCAAAGATGTATACGAACCCCGTTGCCGGAAATGTTATGAAGCGGGAACTCAGTAATTACTCTTATCGTTTCTCCCCAGGGTATGGTAAGAAAAACCCCGTCTCGTTTTGAACAAGACAGGGTTTTATAAATTTACTTCCAACTATTAATGAGCCTTACCCTTTACTTTGGTCACTGCCTTTATATCAAATGATGTTCCCTGCATCTTTGCAGTGATATTCATATTCTGATCAGCAGATACAACGAGCCCGGAACGGCTGTCTACGATCAGCGTCCCTTTTACTTTTCCATCCATTTCCATTTTCTCATTGCTGCTCGTGATCTTGGAGTTCTCTTCCAGCGTTACCATATCCCCTTCGATCTCTTTGACCGTATAGGTGGAGTTATATTTTGCAGGCATCTGTCCACTCATGCTCGTGTTCTTTTCCCAGCTGTCGCCAACCTTTACTTCTTTATTGGGGAAAATATAGAGGATCCTTTCGAACTGGCTTTTGACATCAGCGTCATTGAATTGTTTGGAAAACGCTTCCCTCATTTTTTCTTTCATCTCCGGCGCATCCTGATCCAGTCCCATCGAATCAATGATCGAAGAAGCCAGTTCCTGCATACCGGTAACTTCCAGCACTTTTCCTTCGGCGTTCACCTTCAATTGGAACTGTCTGCCTTTGATAGCACTGAACAAGCGGTTCACCATTTTCATGGGGTCTTTTCGGGGATCAGTTCCTTCGCTCTCCACCAGGGGTTTGTCAGTGTCCATATCGATACTCATCATGCTTCCCATATCCATGGCCATTTTGAACCGGTCATAAGTAGAAGTGATGATCTTGGTATCTCCTTCCGCTTCTTTCACATCCAGTGTATAGTACATGGTCATATCCATTTTTATTTTCTGGCCCATGACCTCCTGGTCCATATTCATGATCATTTCGTAATCATAACTTTTTCCTTTCTCGAAGTTGAACTTCAGCATTTTGCTTGCTGTAGAAGTTTTGGTCGACTGGCAGGAATCCAGGGTCACTATTCCGGCAACCATGGCAAAAGCCAGTAAAAGCATGCTTATCTTTCTCATTGAATTGTTTATTTGGCCGCAAATTAGAACATTAAAGGCAGCCGCCAACTGGCCGTATTCACTATTTTCGCAGCTTAACAGTCATTTATCAGTTCTACCCGGCACATATTCACCCTGTTCAAAAAAGACCTGTTGCTGGAAGTCCGGCAACAGTATAGTTTTTATGGTATCCTGTTATATATAGTGGCCACCATTTTTGTGCTTTTTAACGCGATAGATGAGCCCGAAAGCCGCGTCTGGAACGGCCTGTTCTGGGTGATCCAGTTGTTTATCTGTATCAATGCAGTGGCCAAAAGTTTTTTACAGGAAAGCCGGGGCCGGATGCTTTATTTCTACTCTATTACAAGTCCCGCCGATTTTGTGCTGGCCAAACTATTGTTCAACTCCCTGCTGATGCTGGTAATGAGTTTGCTTACCGTTGTTTTGTTTATGCTGTTCCTGGGTAATCCTTTGCAAAAGACCGGTCCTTTTATCGGTTTGGTTTTGCTGGGAGGATGGAGTCTGAGCCTTGTCTTCACCTTCCTGGCTGCTATCGCTGCCAAAGCACAGCAGAATGCCGCGATCATGGCGGTGCTGGGTTTCCCGATCATCATCCCCCAATTATTATTATTAATGAAATTATCCAATGCCGCTTTTGCCCCGTTACTGACCATTCCCCTCAATACAGTTCTCTTACTGGTAGCATTAGATGCAATGGTGGTGCTGCTGGCAGTGATACTGTTCCCGTTCTTGTGGAAAGACTGATGGATAGATAATGGTGATACTTCGGCAAGTTCAGTAGATAAAAACTAAAAGTTGAGACTTCGTACTCCCCGCTTTCGCAATATGGTCCGGTATTTCCGATAATCGGAAAACCCAACTATTATCTACTATCTATTAGTTTTTATCTCCTATTTTTGCCCTCACATTTGAACGGCTGGCTTTTCTTACCAGCCCCCTGATGACTGACAGAAAAAACTATATGTACAGGTCCTGGTGGAAGATTCTCTGCGTCTTGCTGCTGGTGTTTACATTTATTTTCGGCTTATTGGTCAATGTCCCCGAGCTCCCGATACTGGGTCAAACCAGCCGGAATCTTTTCTTTCATGTGTCCATGTGGATGGCCATGATGACATTGTTTACCATTTCTGTCGTCAATTCCATCCGTTATTTACGGACATTCAAGCTCAAATATGATATTTATGCCCGTCAATTTGCATCAGGAGGTATACTCTTTGGTGTTTTAGGGTATGCTACCGGCTCGATCTGGATGAGCTATACCTGGGCCGATCCCAATAACCCGGCTTTTCAATCTTTCCGGGCATTGGCAAGGGAACCAAAACTGATCGGCGCCGCCGTGGCCCTGCTGATCTATCTTGCTTATATGGTGCTTCGTGATTCCATTAATGACATGGATAAAAGAGCAAGGGTCAGCAGCGTGTATAATATATTTGCCTATGCAATGCTTTTCCCGACGATCTGGATCGTACCCCGCTTATTACCCAGTTTGCATCCGGGACAGGAAGGCAACCCGGCGCTTAATTTCAAAGATGTAACACCCGCGTTGAGAATGATCGAATTACCGGCATTTCTGGGATGGACATTACTGGGAGTATGGATAACAACACTACGGATACGAATTAATTTATTGAAAGAAAAAAAGATGGCATAATGAACCGATCAAGCCGGATATGTATTTTATCCTTTTTATTGTTGCTCTGCATGGGATCTGTTGCCAATGCCCAGGAAACTGTTAAGCAAAGCACCGATTTTATGCGCAGCAGCGGCAGGATCTATGTGGTGATCGCTGTGATATTGACCATCCTTGCCGGTCTTATTCTTTACATCGTAAGACTGGACAGGAAACTATCCAAGCTGGAAAAAGGAAATAATTGACAATAAACAACAGGCAATATGCAACAGAAAAGTTTTTTACGGGAGCAGTGACAATTGCCAATTGTCAATTGTCCATTGTCCATTGATACAACAACGATTGCTTAAATAAAAACAGAACTCATGTCAGACAATTACAGTTTTTTTGGCTCTGTTGAAAGAAGTTTTGACAAAGCTGCCAAACACACCAAATGGGACAAAGGTATCCTCGAACAGATCAAAGAATGTAACGCCGTCTACCAGATGCGTTTTCCCCTGAAAAGAGATGATGGAACGATCGAAGTAATAGAAGCATACCGTGTGCAACATTCCCATCACAAAACACCGTGTAAAGGTGGTATCCGTTTCGCCGCAGAAGTGAACCAGGATGAAGTGATGGCACTGGCGGCATTAATGACCTATAAATGTGCCATCGTGAACGTTCCTTTCGGCGGTGGTAAAGGTGGTATCAAGATCAACCCCAAAAAATATTCTCCTTATGAACTGGAAAAGATCACCCGTCGTTATACGGCGGAACTGATCAAGAAGAATTTTATCGGCCCGGGCACCGATGTACCTGCTCCCGATTACGGAACCGGGGAAAGAGAAATGGCCTGGATACTCGATACCTATTCCGCGATGCATCCCGGTGAGATCGATGCAGCTGGTTGCGTAACCGGTAAACCCGTAACACAGGGTGGTGTTCGTGGTCGTCGCGAAGCAACAGGTCTTGGTGTATTCTTTGGTCTCCGCGAGGTTTGTAATATGCCGGATATAATGAAGAAACTGGAATTGCCTGTTGGTGTGGAAGGCAAACGTGTGGTAGTACAGGGTCTCGGTAATGTGGGATACCATTCTGCCAAATTCTTCCAGGATGCCGGCGCCAAAGTGGTGGGACTTGCAGAATACGAAGGCGCTATCTGGAGTGACCAGGGACTGGATGTGGATGCCGTGTTCAATCACCGCAAGAAAACAGGTTCTATCCTGAATTTTCCCGGTGCGAATAATTTTGAAAAATCCGGGCAGGCGCTGGAGATGGATTGCGATATCCTGATCCCCGCAGCGCTGGAGAATGTGATCAATAAAGACAATGCCGGTGCCGTAAAAGCAAAGATCATCGGTGAAGGCGCTAATGGACCTTTGACCCCGGATGCGGATGAGATATTGAATAAAAAAGGGGCACTGGTCGTACCGGATATGTATCTGAATGCAGGCGGTGTTACCGTTTCTTATTTTGAATGGTTGAAAAACCTGAGCCATGTGCGTTATGGCCGTATGGAAAAACGCTTTAACGAGAACATGAATGCGCATATCATCGGCCAGATCGAAACCCTGACCGGCAAAACGGTTACCGACAAAGAAAAAGAATACATCATGCACGGCGCTGATGAAGTGGACCTTGTATACAGTGGTTTGGAAGAGACCATGATCACCGCTACCCACGAGATCATGAATGCATGGAAAAGCAATCCTGAAATACCCGACATGCGTACGGCGGCTTATGTTGTTGCGATCAACAAGGTAGGTACCAGCTATGCTGAACTGGGTATATTCCCATAATCGCACCCCTTCATCGACGTCATTGCGACTCCGACGAAGGAGAAGGAAGCAACAACCACATACCAATTGCTTACTATCAACGAGATCCCACCGCGAAAGCGAGTGGGATCTTTGTTTAAAGAAATGAGACTCACAAAAAAGCAACTCATCACACCTTTACCCCGTCCAAAGAACCGGGTCGAATCAAAATCCTGGAAATCCTACCTTCACGCTTTAAAATTGTAACCGAATGAAAAAATTGCTTGTCATGCTGCTGAGTTTGATATCAGTATCCGCATTTAGTCAAACAGTGGAAGATGTAATCCTGAAATACAGTACTGCCATGGGCGGACTCGATGCTTTCAACAAAGTGAATACCGCGAAACTGACCGGCGTGCTGACCACCCAGGGAATTGAACTGCCGCTGACCACGCAGGTAGTGAATGGAAAAGCGATGAGGACGGATGTAACTGTCAACGGCCAGGCCATCGTCAATGTATACGACAATGGTACTGGCTGGAAAATAAATCCTTATGGCGGCGCTCCCACGCCAACAGATGTGACAGGGACCGAACTCATATCATTTAAAGCACAGGCAAATCTTGCCAATAATTTGATGGACTATAAGAACCGCGGGCATAAAGTAGAATTACTGGAACAGGAAGATGTGGAAGGCGTTAAAGCATATAAGATAAAACTCACCACTAAGGACGAAGGCAAAGTGACGACCTATTTTATCAGTACAACCGATAACATGCTGCTGAAGTCCGTCACTAAACGCGAGATCGCCGGTAATGAATACGATGCGGAATCTTTTTACTCCGGATTCAAAACCGTGAACGGTCTTAAGTTCTGTTTCCAGTTCGTCCAGAAAATAGAAGGCAAACCCTTCCAGGATGTGAAATACTCAAGCATCGAACTGAATGTAGCTGTCGATGAATCGATATTTGTAAAACCCAAATAACCGGCTGCATCGGTATCCCAACCGCTATCTTCACCCAAATTGTAAACATGAAGAAATTGCTTATCGTGCTGCTGAGCTGTGTTTCGGTATCTGCGTTTTCCCAAACCGTTGAGGAAGTGATCCAGAAATACAGCACGGCCATGGGCGGACTGGAAGCTTTTAATAAAATAAAGACCGCGAAAATGGATGGTACTGTTACGGACCTGTTTTCGACAATGCCCCTGACGATAGAGCTGATAAATGGAAAAGCTGTCAAAACAAAGCTAACAAAAGATGGGAGAGACGCTACCAGGGTATATAATAATGGTGAAGGCTGGAAAATGGAAGGATTTTCTTCCCCTACTGATCTCAGTAGTGCCGAACTGGCCCGGTTAAAATTACAATCCACTCTTGCCAACAGCCTGATGGATTATAAAAGTCGTGGCCATAAGGTGGAACTAATGGGTCAGGAAGATGTAAAAGGGATAAATACCTATAAAATAAAACTGACCACGAAGGACGACAAAGTGACCTTCTATTTTATCAATATGAAGACAGGTTTGTTATCGAAATCGGCCACAAAACTGGAGACTGCGAGCGCTGAATACGATATCGATTTTTTTTATTCCGACTTCCGGGAATTGAACGGTCTTACATTCTGTTTTAAGATCGTCATGAACACGGGAAGTGTTGAAGCCCAGGTAACGAAATACACAAGCATCCAACTGGATGTACCGGTGGATGAAGCAATATTTGTAAAACCCAGGCAAGCAAATTAATACCTGGTCAACTCCGGTTTTACTTCATCGATATACGCCAGTATACCTCCTTTGAGGTTGTAGAGGTTCTCCAAACCGAATTTATCTTCCAGTTCACGGATGGCAGTGGCACTGCGTTTACCTGATTTACAATGCACGATCACTTTTTTGTTCCTGTCAATATTGCCAACATTCGCTGAAACAGTGGCCAACGGGATCAGCTCGGCGCCGATATTGACAATAGCATACTCATGTGGTTCCCGTACATCGATCAGCTGGAACGCATCTCCCCTCACCTGCCAATCATACAATTCTTTTACGGTAACTTCTTTTACGGGTCTTTCCATAGCTTTCACTCCGCAGAATTGCTCATAGTCAGTCAGCGCGGTGATGGCGGGACTACCCGGCACCGGCTTTATATTGAAAGTTCTTGTTTCAAAGGTCAGTGCATCAAAAATAAAGAAGCGGCCACTGAGGGTTTCTCCAACACCGGTTATTATTTTTATTACTTCCAGTGCCTGCAGGCTGCCAATAATTCCTGGCAATACACCCAGCACACCTCCTTCGGCACAACTGGGTACTAAACCCGGTGGTGGTGGTGTGGGATAGAGATCGCGGTAGTTAGGACCTGTTTCCCCTTTTTCATTTTTATAATTGAATACGGAAACCTGTCCTTCAAACTGGAAAATGGAAGCGTATACATTGGGTTTGTCCAGGATCAAACAGGCATCGTTCACCAGGTAACGTGTTGGAAAATTATCCGTACCATCTGCCACTACATCATAGTCCTTTATAATGTCCAGCGCATTGCCGGAATTAAGTTGAATATTATAAACGTTCACTTCAATATGCGGGTTCAGTTCTTTTATCCGCTGTCTTGCCGCGATGACCTTGGACTCACCGATCGAATTCACACCAAACAATACTTGCCGCTGCAGGTTACTGTCGTCCACCACATCAAAATCAACGATACCGATCGTTCCCACTCCTGCGGCAGCCAGGTATAACAGGACCGGGCTACCCAACCCGCCCGAGCCGACCACCAGTACTCTGGCTTCTTTAAGTTTTTGCTGGGCTTCGATCCCAAACCCGGGAATAATGATATGCCTGTTATAACGTGCCAGTTCTTCTTTTGTAAACAAGCTGTCAGTACTGCCTCCGGCGATGGCAGGAATGATACTGACAACGGTTTCGCTTTTCACGACAGTTTGTTCCTGCTGCAGGTTACGGATATCATCCTCCCCAACAAAAATGTTGACGAATGAGCGGAGTTTGTTATTGTCATCCAATAAATGCTTTTTCAGTTCGGGATGACTCACTAAAAGTCCGTTCACCAGCTCCTGTACGTTGGTGGCCGGGATATCCAGCTTTGCGTTGTTACCGGTAAATTTTCTGAGCGGAGTTGGGATCAGTACTGTTGCCATGATTTAGTTTTTTATCAATTGGTAATCCGATATTACTTCTTCTTCAAACTGGTGTTCATCATTCAGCCGCCAGGAGCGGGTATCCGACCAATTTCCCCTGATTACGGAAACGATGATATAAGAAAAATAAGGCTGCGCCGCTACTCTATCGTGTTCGGATGGAAAAGAAGGATGATCAGGATGTGAATGATAGATACCCAACAATTGCAAGCCGTTTTGCGCGGCAAATCGTTCGGCTTCCAGGTAATCCTGTGGCGCTATTTCAAAACGTCTTGTTTTATCTCCTTCTTTTACATTGTTCACCGCTTGTATAGCGGTAATAATTCTTTCGTCCCCTTCCTCTTCTCCAAATAAAAAACCACAGCATTCATCCGGGAATGCGGCGAGTGCATCTGCGATCATTTCTTCCTTTGCGATGTCATGTAGTATCAGCATATCAAACTATTTTTTTGATCACATCACCATATTTATCCGCATTATCGGGTAAAACGGTCACCACCACCCCTTCGTCAAGGCCTTTGGCTGCTTTGATGGCACCGGCTACATTGGCTGCCGCGGAAGGACTGACCAACCAGCCCTCGTATTTCAATATTGCTTTCAGGTATTCATAGGCTTCTTCCGTGCTTACTTCCAGGTTCTCATCCGCCAATGCCGGATCATAGATCCCCGGAACAACGGCCGTTTCCAGGTGTTTCCAGCCTTCCAGGGCATGGAGCGCAGAATCAGGCTGCAATGAAATAAGCCGGATGGCAGGATTAAATTCCTTTAATCTTCTTCCGGTTCCGACAAAGGTCCCCGTAGTCCCCAACCCGGCTACAAAATGAGTGATCCCCGGCAATCCGGTATAGATTTCGGGGGCTGTTGTTTCATAATGTGCTTTCCAGTTATTCTCATTCTTATACTGGTCGGCATAAAAATATTTGTCGGGATGCGCCGCGGCCAGTTCCCGGGCCACCTGCTGCGCACCATCTGTACCTTCAAATTTGGAAGTGAGAATGATCTCAGCTCCGGTATTCGTCAGTATCTCTTTCCTTTCCTTTGATGCATTTTCGGGAAGACAGAGTGTGATCTTTATTCCCAGCCGCTGGCCAATCATCGCGTAGGCGATCCCGGTATTGCCGCTGGTTGCATCGAGTAATCGTATGTCTTCATCCAGTTCATAATTGGCAACGGCATCCCTGATGATCTGGTAAGCAGCCCGGGCTTTAACGCTGCCTGAAAACTGTTTCCATTCCTGTTTGGCAAATAATTTTACTTTCTTGCTCCGGAAAATATGCTGAAGAGGGATCAACGGGGTGTTTCCCACTTCTTTCCCTAATTCCTGCACCCTTCTGAATAATGCTTTGTTGGTCTTCGTTATAGATGTGATCATGTATTGGAATTAAAAAAGCCCCACATAGTGGAGCTTCGTTTATAATAAATAGTTAATGGCTATCTACCCGCCGCTGATCGTCCACCCAACAGCAGCTGCTTGTTGTTTCTTACAACACATACAACACTGTTTATGGATAGTTTGAAAATTCATTTCATTTTACAATAGCATAACAAAAATGGGAACAATTATCTAGTCTACCAAGTTTATAGGCTGTATTTTCGCATTTCGTAACTTTCTTTTAACAGGACATCGATCCGCCGTTCATGAAGGCTCCTCGCCATGTAAGGGCAATTCGTCGATCAGGTCCAGGTTGCCGTCTGACCGGACCCAGCCCCAATGATCATTCCCGTTGGTAACAACAAGATAGCGGACAGGAATGCCAATATTATACCGCAGCACCTGTTCCAGTACTTTTGGTTCCAGTTTTATTTCCCTTGCTTTACATTCGATCATCATCCAGGGCTTATGATCATTGTCATACACGAGGATATCGAAACGTTTTGTGAGTTCTCCCAGTTTGATCTTTTTTTCCATGGCCACCAGCGAAGCGGGGTAGTCTTTTACCTGCAGGAGGTATTGCACAAAGTTTTGCCGCACCCATTCTTCCGGTGTCAGCACTACCCATTTTTTTCGTAAAGGGTCAAAAAGAAGATCCTTCCCCCCATCTTGCTTGATCCGGAAGGCCGGTTCGGGATAATTGATGATCAGCATGCTTTACATTGTAGTCCTTCGGACAAAAGTAAATGATTAAATTTGTCGATATGAAGACAAAAGAAGAGATCGTACAGAACTGGCTGCCCCGGTATACCGGTTCGGCGCTGGAGAATTTCGGAGAATATATTTTGCTGACCAATTTCAGTAATTATGTGTCGCTGTTCGCGGAATGGAACAAGGTGGAAATGACCGGTGCGGGCAAACCAATGCAGACAGCTACCGCTGACAATATTACCATTATCAATTTTGGAATGGGAAGCCCGACAGCCGCTACCATCATGGATCTGCTCTCCGCCATTCAACCCAAGGCCGTACTGTTCCTGGGGAAATGCGGGGGTCTTAAAAAAAGGAATAAGCTGGGCGACCTGATACTGCCCATTGCCGCCATCAGGGGAGAAGGTACGTCCAATGATTATTTCCCTGCCGAAGTCCCGGCCCTGCCCGCCTTCGCGTTACAGAAAGCGGTCTCCACAACCATCCGTGATTATGGCGTGGATTACTGGACCGGCACTGTATATACCACCAACCGTCGTGTATGGGAACATGATGAACCCTTTAAGGAATACCTCCAAAAAATAAGAGCCTACGCTATTGACATGGAAACAGCCACCGTCTTTACAGTTGGTTTTTATAACAAGATCCCCACCGGCGCCTTATTACTGGTCAGCGATCAGCCAATGATACCCGATGGGGTGAAAACGGAAGAAAGCGACAGGAATGTAACGGCACAATTTGTAGAGAATCATTTGAAGATCGGGATCGACTCATTGAAACAACTGATGAATGACGGTATGACCGTGCGGCACCTGAAATTCTAGATCTTTAGTTGACAATTCGTAAAATAAAAATTCACACATGAAACTATTCATCTTCTTACCGGCACTCAGTGTGATCCTTCTTTCCTCCGGCGATTGTTCCCCGAAAAAAAACGTCGTTTCGA
>DASYLC010000117.1:0-66298 GCA_036009775.1 Chitinophagaceae bacterium | reverse complement strand
AGCTACGCTAAATCCAGGTCGAACGCGTATTTAGCTGACAACTGATCCTTTATATGCTGTTTACAGCATATGAATCCGTGTTCATCCGTCGTATCCGTAAAATCCGTGTGCGTGTATTTCAAACTGAGACACTACTCCTTTGCGTCATAGCGTCTTAGCGGTTAAACCTTGCTGGCCCTGGTCTTGCCTGTTCTGGTGATAAAACGTATGAAAACCAGTCACTGGCGCTCTTTCCCGTCTTCGTAAACAATACCCGTCAATTCTTGTTATTTTTACAGTACAAATTGTGCGTTTATGATCAAAACAGGTAATCCAGTTATCAGCATTTATACGGAAATGACCCCGAACCCGGAGACCATGAAGTTCGTGGCCAACAAACTTTTATATCCCGGTAAGAGCATTGATTTTCCCGATGCGGAAAGTGCAAAGCCTTCACCACTGGCAACAGAATTGTTTGGTTTTCCGTTTATCAAAGCGGTATTCATTGCCAGCAATTTTGTAACGCTGACAAGGACCACAGAAACAGACTGGCAGGATGTGATCCCTTCTATCCGTCAGTTCTTAAAAGAATACCTGGAAGAAGGAAAAGCTATTATCAATGAAGAAGAACTGGCAGCTGTTAAACAGACCAGCAGCAATGAGGTATCCGCTGATGATGACGATGTGGTAAAAAGAATTAAAGAATTGCTCGATAATTATGTACGTCCCGCCGTTGAAATGGACGGTGGCGCTATCCAGTTTAAAAGTTATGAAGCAGGTACGGTGAACCTGGCCATGCAGGGATCCTGCAGCGGTTGTCCTTCATCGATGATCACACTGAAAGCGGGTATCGAAGGAATGATGAAGCGGATGATCCCGGAAGTGAAGGAAGTCGTGGCAGAAGCGGAATAAGGACTGTGATTTACATGATTAATATGATTAATATGATTTGCCCTGCTTAGTGCGGGGCTTTTTATTCCTACAACTTATTTAATGCTGAAATATCTTCGATATACTTCCTGCGATCCAACATTGTCTTTTTTGGTGATATCCTTGTCAAATAAACGGTTCAGGTTATTTCCGGCCAGGTCTTCCAGCCTGTTTTCTATTTCCATTATATAGTCTCCTGCTTTCCATACTTCAGATGGAGTAAAGACCAGTCTTGTCTCTTCTCTTTTTGTATCAAAGACCCCCTGTATGGTTTTACCACTCTTATCTTTTATACGAACAGCATTTTTCAAGAGTATATAATCAAGAGATTCCTTCATATCGACATATAGTGGTTCGGGGCTACCGGCTTCAGGGGGAAGGATCATCCATACACGATGATCCGGCACCAAACTATCGCGGGGTCCAACTTTGAACTCTTTGTGATAGTTCGTTTCCATATTTTTACCTCCGGCATTACGCCAGTCCTTTTTGATCAATAAGCGATACCGGTCACCCTGTTGCAGCGGATTTCCCATTTTTTTATTCGGCTGAAGATCTCTTTTGATCCTGCCCGGGTCCAGCCAAAGCGTGAGTATAGTTCTTTCGCTGTTCCATAGCTCAGGTTGAAGATCGAGGAAAACGCCTGTGACCGTATCCCGGTCATTACGAAGCAAAATGATATTCTCAAAGGCATATCCCTCCTGCATGGGTTGAGCAAATACTATATAGAACTTCAATAGGTTTTCAGGCACTATTTCAGCGCTGGGATAAATGGCTGTCACACCTGACTTATACATTTTTTCTGTCGGGGGAACCGATAATGTTGTAATAAGCTCACCCTGTAATTTTACCTCATAGCTCATTTCAGCCGTGAGAGGAACTACGGGCTCAAACATCACATCATCGTTCTCAATCGTGGCTGTTCCCAATACCGGAACAGTGGCTCCTTTCACGTAAACGCGGAGAGAGTCTATGATCATTTCATCGGGTACTTCTTTGAATAATTCACGGGGTATCATCATTGCCAGCGCAGTAGAGTCCTCGTAAATGATATAGGTGGTGGATGGCTTCCTTTTATCTCCTTTACAACCTCCCATGATAAACAAAAAGACCAGCCACGCAAAAGCATAACTGGTCCTTTGAACTATTTTCTTCTGTTTTAGAGCCACCTGTCTGCTTTAACGGTCCAGAGATCAAGGTCGCCGGTGGCTTTCCGTTGCAATACGAGCACCTGTGTCTCATCTAGCTTATCCATTTGCAATACATTCACTACCGGGATGCTTACATATCCAATACCGGCTGTCTTGTAAGATTCTTTTACATGTTCTGTGAGTGTGCCCTCAAAACTCTTTATATCGTCATAATTAATCCGCATGACTGGCCGGTTGGTATTGGCCATCAGCAGACTGGTAATGCCGTCTTTCTGCAGCGTTACCATATCTATCGGCGAATTGCCACCTCCCAGTTCTGCGACCGTTCTTCCTTTTACATGTTTACCGGGTTGCAATTCATCCATCGGAAATAAAACCAATGGCGTACAGGTATAACTCGCCACGATGTATTTTTTTCCATTGAACTCGGCCGTAGTGAATGTGCGGATCGGTGCGCTGGTTTCATAACGACCGTGCGCCGTATGATAGATCTCCAGTGTAGAGTGTTGCTGTTTATCAGAAAAAGGGAATGCGATCTTGCGGAAGGTAGAACCAAATTCCTGGTTGGAAATACCGCTCAGCATAACGCTTCCATCCGCATAGTTCAGATCGGAGATCACCTGCTCACGCAAGGAGCGGCCGTTCTTATCTTTTGCATCCTCACCAGGAACATTCGCGATAGATGACTGGCTGAACACGATATCCTTCAGGTTCACAGATTCAAATTTGTCCCCGTTGAGTGTGAGAACCACCGGTGTACCATCAACCACCTGTACCGCAAAATATATTTTCTTGGAAATGGGATTCACAGCCATATCCTGTATCCGGATATTTTTTGTTTCGGTACCTAAGGCGGCAGCGATCTTTTTGTCAATATCTTTTACTTCAACAGCTGTTGCCTTTTCTACTGCTGTTTTGTCTTTGGTATCCACGGCAAAGACCGTGGCTGATTTTGAGTCTCCGATAAATAAGATTCCCTCTGGTCCGAAGGAAATAGCGCTGATCGATTGAACGGAAGCCGTTCCCCTTTTCATTCCATAAGGGTTCTTGTTACTGAGGCTTGCGCCAAGCAACAACACAAATGCCACGGGAGCAAGGCTGAAATACAATAGCTTTTTCATGTGTTAATGTTTTATTTATTGGCCAAAAAAGAAGGGTAGGGTATGTAATTTAAAAAAATTAGAGCGTAGTGCAATGCCTTTTTGTGTTGTGCTGCCAGGAAGACGGTAAGAAATACAGCTTACAAACGAGTTCTTTCCGTCTTCCCGGCTATTTCCAAAACAGTAACTGCTTTCGTTGCATCAACCCTGCTTCATTGTCCAGCTCACTCTTCTTTCAGCCAGATAGTTCATCACGAATTCAAAGCAATTTTTATGCCTTCCTACCAGTTCCGGGGGAAAAACACCTTTCTCAATGAACAGGTCTTTTGCAATAAGATTTACCGCCGCTGTGCAGGTATAGCCGGTTGTCCGGGCCATTGAAGATGTTTGGGTCTCCTTATCATAGCGGTCAAAAAGATCGTACTCAATTGTTTTGCCTTCTCCTTTTATGATCACTTTCATCACCGTGAATTCTTCTTCTTCCGGTCCCGGCTTCCATTCGTTCACTAATAATTTAGAAGTGAAATCAAGCGGGGTGATATCCGTTTCATTGATCCGTAACGGTGTGGTGTTGAAAAACCCTGCCTGCTGCAATGCAATGATAAGATCGATATGACCGGGATAGCGTAATGTCTTTTCTTTCATTTCGGGAATATGTCCCATTGTAAAAATGAGTGAGCGCAATCCGTCTGTATTAAATGCTTCCAGTTCGCCAACCTCGTCAAATTGCATCAGCTCTCTTTCACTTAGCGCTGGTTTGGTGACAATGACCCCGTCCTCTATCAATCTTGCGGGACGGATATATTCCTGTATCACATCCACCGGTGAGAACGGCGCTTTATACTGGAAGGGTGGTTTTCTTTGTACAGGCAGACCTCCTACATAACACTCAAAGGAGTCGATCTTCATTTCCTCATTATAGCGGCCAATGATAAAATTGCTGACACCGGGCGCCACGCCGCAATCGGTGATCGCGGTAACATTTTTTTGTTTGGCCAGGTGATCAAGCTGTAAAGCATCTTCCGGGAAAAAAGAAATATCCACCACGTTCTTCCCGGCATTGATCGCGGCTTCCAGTGTCTTATATCCCATAAAGCCGGGAACAGCCGTTATGATAATATCAAAAGGAGCGAATAAGTTCCCGTATTCGGTAAACTGGCTGAGGTCGGCGCCCACGGTTTGTATGGACTCATCACGGGTTTTTAGTTCCTGCAGGTTGCCCGCATCAAGGTCGAAAGAAGTGACAGTATGTTCTTTGGCAAGATCCAGGGCGATGGCACGGCCGACCATGCCTGCTCCCAATACAGCGATCGTCATAGACAAAAAATTGTCCTGCAAATTTACGGGAAGCTATTTTGGGAAGGTGTTGCTTTCCGAAAACAGGCAGGGAATCAGTTTGAAATCAATTCTGTCCCGTAGGGCAATGTCATTAAGTTAAGAAAACGGCTAAAGCCGTTCAAAGATTCTCTGCCTTTTATAGCCCACGGTTTAAACCGTGGGCTATAAATAGGGACAATCAAAAAATAATCGTTTTAACGATTTACCGCTAAATTAATGACATTACCCGTAGGGACATTTTATGGGTAACATCATCTAAACCCCTGGATCATTCTACCCAAAAAACGTCCGATGGGACGCAAGAATTTCAAATGACCCACCACCCGAAAACAGATCATTTATAAAATGATCGTATCAATTTTCCCGGTTACAGGATTTTTTTCAAGAAATACTTCCCTGAATTGCCGGTCATCCAGTTCTTCCTGCTCAGCAGAATGTATTTCTTTTACCTTTTCGCCGGCCTTTATGACTCTCCGGGTAATGGCGGCAACAATAGCCAGTCCGCCGATCCAAATAAGTCCCGGGCTTACATTGGAGCCACCGTGTTGACGGCCATATTTATTACTCATACCGATTTTTGCCTGCGTCCCTGTAATATCTTATAAAAACTCCTGCTCCGTATTTCTTCAATGGTCAACCCTGTTGCCGTAGCTTCTTCTTCCGTGATCGCTCCGCAGTTCATCGCTTTCAAAAAGAAATTGAGAAGCCCCTGGCCGGTCGCGGCATCATCGAATATGTCTCCGGTGAGTGTGGAGATAGCAGCCCGGTCAACAAAGGTTTTCAAACGATGCGTGGCGTCAGCAATACTGCTGAGGAAAAAATTATAGGTAGCCGCATACCGCATCGGTAATTGCGCCGGGTTCAGATCCCAGCCCTGGTAAAATCCATTGACCAGGGAATGCATCGTATGGTTATAACCAATACGCCAGGCATTGTGTACGGACTGCCTGTTCTCTTTTAATTGTTTTGCGGTGAGCTTATCACCGCGGTGCGGGGCTACCGGCATTATATTGGTGGCGCCATCCGATAAAAATACTCCCGTTCCTCCCAACGCCACTTTGGTCATATGGTGCGCAAAATCACAAACAGGATGTGCCATGGTCTGGTATTTTGCTGTGATGCCGCAGGATGCGGTGTAGTCATAAGTTCCGAAATGCGCGGCGATCAACCTTCCTTCTCCCGCTTTGATAATTTTCATCAGCGGGTTGCGGCCCTCATCATCCATGATGATCTGCGTAGCTTCCACCATGGTCTCCATTTTCAATGCACCGGGGGTAAGATTGTTTTTCTTTTCAATGAGTTCGAGTAAACGAACCATGGTCGACACCTGCTCCGGTATGGTGACCTTTGGCAGCATCACAATAAAATTGGCCGGAAGCTTTCCCCCTGTTTTTTCCAACAGCGTCGTCAGGAAAATATCCATTGTCCGGACCCCCCGGTTCTTCAGGTCTTCGGTAAAAGGTTTTATCCGTATACCGATAAAAGGAGAGATCGTTTTGTTCTTCATTCCTTCTGCCAGTTCATTCGCCGCATTCACGGCAGTAGCATCTTCTTCGGCATCGGGGCGGTTACCAAACCCATCTTCAAAATCGATCCGGAAATCTTCTACGGCTTCTGTCTTTAATTTTTCGGCGATCTTATTGTAAACAGTATAAGCCAGCCACTCCGGATGTTTTCTCCGTTCTGTTACGTCCAGCTTATTTATTTTCCTTACCAGCTTTTCTATTTTCTTTTCGTCAGTTGGAAGTTGCTTATACCCTTCGAACTGCAGCACATAGGCCAGTGTAACAAAATCAGGTGCGTAGGTCTGCAGGCTTTTCAATGCGATCTCCCCCATTTTTACACAGGTATCCGATTTGAACAGGTTGGCGCCGCCATACACTGTGTGCACGGCTTGCCTGTCGGGTTTATCGCCCGGATAGGTTTGCTGGAAGCGGAGGTTCGCTGTCTTTAATGAGGTCAGTAAGATCTCTTTTTCAATATCGGCGATGCTGAAGTTCATAAGCCTGGTTCTTTATTTATTTTAATAATACAGGTTTAACCGCGAAGGCGCTAAGTCGCCAAGAAACGCTAAGAAATCCTTTGCGAACCCTCGCGTCCTTGCGCCTTCGCGGTTAAGCTCTCTCTAAGACCCCCGGTATGTTGAGTATCCAAACGGGTTTAGCAACAACGGCACATGGTAATGCTCGCTATCGGTGATCATAAAAATTATTTCCACATAGGGATAAAAGGTCTGACTGCCTTGTCTTTCGAAATACTCTTTTGTTTCAAATTTCAGTTTGAACGTTCCCGGCTCCAGCACCGCGTCCTTATTCAGCAGGTCGGGGATACGGCCATCATCGTTGGTGGTGCCGATAACGATCTGTCTCCATGCGGCGGTGACGGGATCAACAGGATCCATTTGGAACAAGACAACGGTAACACCAGCAGCCGGTTTTCCTTTGCTGGTATCGAGGATATGCGTGGTAAGCTGGCTCATGATGTAGTTTATTAATTAAGCAGTTTCTCGATCCGGAGTTTTGTTATTTTATTTTGTTCATCGGCCGCGATCTCAATTTCCTCTTCGGGGCTATTGCGCAACCTGGCCTGCAGCATGCCCAGCATTTCTTCTGCCGATTTTCCCGTAGCGCAAACGATAAAGATATAACCGAATTTTTCCTCGTACAAGCGGTTTCCATCTGCCAGGGCGGCAATCACCTGCCCGGAAGCATTATCCACCCTACTTTGCTCTCCGGAAGCCCAGTCAGCCGTTGAAGCAAATTTTTTCCTCAGCGATTCCCTATCGCCGATTTTGGGATGATGTGTAAACGCTTCTTTCCAGTCGGCTTCGCTGCATTGATACCAGACCGATTCGGCGTCTTCCAAAAGTTCGACCATATCATCGGCAGGAATAAATGCAAGCATCCCTTTCACCCAGGCGGAGGAGCCGCAGCATTTGGTCAGCTCTGCCATCAATTGATCTTTTGGCAAAATATTAAACTCGTGTAATGTCACAATTTAAAATTTGGTTTAATTGAACCACATGGGCACATTAGACACATAGGTTGCACATAGCTTTTCTATGTGTTGCCTATGTTGCTATCTTTCTATGTGGTTCAAATTTAAATCTTACCTGATTCTTCCCCATAATCTCAACCTGCTTATGCCTCCATCCGGAAATATTGACAGCCGCACATGCGTGAACGGTCCCTTATCCTTTATTTCCTCTTCAAATAAATGCTCATGATCAGCGCTCAGTTTGGTTTGCGGAAGGATCGTGGTCCATTCGATTGCATTACTATCAAGATTGTTTTCTTCTTTGTAGGTGATCGTACATCCTTCGATCAGACAACTATCAGGATAATTACCTTTAAAATGCGCCGTATCCACCAATACCTTTTCAATGACCCCTTTATGCGCCAGGCGCACGATCACCCAGTCACGGTTATTCGGGGTGCGGTTCCTTTTTGTTTCCCATCCATCACCCATATTGATCCCGCGACCCGGCATGATGAGGTTGTCCATATGCGAAAAGAACATATCGTTACATAAAACCGATTTAGCCCCATTGGTAGCGGCAGCAAGATTGATCGTTTCGCTGGCATCCACGGTGCTCCAGTCTTTGAAAACTTCGCCGTAGACCTTTAAACGGGCCACACCACCATCGGGATAGATATGCAGTTTAAGATGTGTATAGATCCCGTTATCGGTTATCTCATAAAAATTCTGTGAGCCCGGCTGCAGGGGTGATTGGGGTAATATCTCTTTCCAGGTTGCTTTATCAATATCTTCTCCCTCAGCAATATTGGTTGCTTCGATCGATGCATGCGGCGGGTGATTACCCAGGAAAAAATTGGTGTCGATATCCACCCCGGCTATTTTGCCTGAAGTGGCAAGCCGGATGATACACCAGTCATGCCCGGGTGTTCTTTTGCGGCGGCTCTCCCATCCATCCATCCATTTGCCACGGTCGGTGTATTTGTCAACGATAAAAATGCCACGGCCGGGTTTGAGGAGATTTTCCTTTTCTGCAAAAAAATCATCGCTGCATGATAATGTCTTGCCGCCGAGACGTTCGGCTGCGAGGTCGGTGAGGTTGGTAAATGCTGGAACTGACATAATATTCTTTTTCACGAATTAACCCAAAATATTTCGTGGCAATTTTAAAAATATTGAACTTAGAATACATAGTCCGCATAGAGATTATATAGAACTATGTGAAAGCCTATGTTTCTACTGTGGCGCAGCCTGACCTGACGAAGGAAGGTGGTCCAATTTCCTTTTAGAACAGGCTAATTTTCAAATTGAGACGCCACTCAATATTTTCCCCCTGTTCAAATGTAAAAACTTTCCTTCTTCAAAAATCTTTTCCCCGTTCAACCAGGTTTGTTTTACAACACCTGAAAGTTCTTTATTAAGGTACGGTGTTATTTTATGTTTATGATGGATGATATTCTCCGTCACGGTAAAAGATCCTTCCGGGTCCCATACCACCAGGTCGGCATCATATCCTTTGGCGATCTTCCCTTTTGTTTTTAAGGAAGGCAATAAAGCCGGTCTTTCACACAACCATTTTGCCATATCCGTCAAACCACAACCATGTCGCAGCGCCGCCGTCCACAGGGCCGGCAGGGCAAACTGCAGGGAAGATATCCCTCCCCACGCTTTCATGAGATCACCGCTGGCCAGTTCTTTCATGTCCGGCGGGGCCGGTGAATGATCGGTAGCTACAAAATCGATGATGCCTTCTTTTAAAGCCTGCCAGAGTCTTTCATTATTAGCTTTTTCGCGGATCGGCGGAGCACATTTGTATTCGGTGCAGCCATCTTCAATTTCTTCAGCAGTAAAATATAAATAATGTTGTGCCGTCTCCACCGTAAGTAGTAACCCTCTTTGCTTTGCTTTTGCGATTGGTTCAATGGAATCAGCAGAAGATAAGTGAACGATATGAGTACGGCAGTTGAACTCTTCGCATAAACGGATCATAAGAGCGATGGCATCATCTTCCCATTTTTTGGGGCGGGAACTTAGATAATTATAGTACGACCGATGGTCACCCTGCGATGGACGATGATCATCGATCAGTTCGCAGTGAACTAATAGTGGCAGGTTATGCCTGGCGATAAGGGGCATTGCTTTTCGCAGATCTGCTTCCGTTACATTGGGAAATTCATCGATGCCCGAATGCGTTAAAAAGGCTTTAAAGCCCAACACTCCTTTTTCGATCAGGGGTTCGATATCTTTTTCATTGCCGGGGATGACACCACCCCAGAAGCCGCAGTTTGTATGCATTGATCTGACCGTCCCGGTCAGACTAATGCCCTGTGCAGATTTTATCTTTTCTTCAAACGCTTTTACAGTCGTGGTTACCGGAGATGCATTCAGCGGCATCTCCACCAATGAAGTTATGCCACCGGCAATCGCCGCTTTGGTAGCAGTATCAAATCCCTCCCAATCCGTACGCCCCGGTTCATTGATATGAACATGCGGATCCACGATGCCCGGTATCAATACATCATTGCCTGTATCAATAACGGGAAGATCACCCGCGGGCAGCTCGTTCAGAATATCAACGATCTTTCCGTCCCGGATCAATACCGTTGCACTGATAATTCCATCCGGGGTGATGACACGGTTGCTATGTATGGCAAGATCGGGCATGATATAAAAATAGAACAATTCAGGATGATGCTATTCCGGAAAGGTTTAACCGCCAGGACGCTATCGACGCGGGGAACGCTAAGAATTACTTTCATGAAAACATAGCGTCCTGGCGCCTTCGCGGTTAGGACCTGGTTCCACAATGCCAAATAATGAAAACAATTTTCTACATTAGGATTAGTTTTACGCAAAGACAATGAGGCAATAAAAACAGGGGTATTAAAACAAAAGAAGATAGCCAGGTGGTTTCATACACCCCGCTATCATCTATTATCTACTAGTTATTATCTGATCAATGGCTGCCATACTGCTTATACTCTTTACCGCGATCCTTGTCATGCTTATCGTCATGACCTACCGGGTCCATGCCGTTGCCAAAAAGAATATTGCTGATGACCTGCAGCATGAACGCACAGGACTGATCCAAAGCTGGATCTATGCCGCCATCATCTTCAGTATCCTGGCCATCATCACCAGTATCTATTTTATGGTCAAAGGGACCGTGTATGAAGGCCATTTGATGGAATGGCTGAATATCGTGGTGCGGGTGATGCATATCACTTTCGGTATCGCCTGGATCGGCGCATCTTTTTATTTTGTATTCCTGGAGAACGCACTGAACCGTACGGAAAATGTGCGGGACGAACTGGCGGGCGATCTCTGGGCCGTACATGGCGGCGGGTTCTATTACCTGGAGAAATATAAAACAGCACCGAAGACCATTCCCAAACATCTTCATTGGTTCAAGTACGAGGCCTATTTTACCTGGGTGTCCGGTTTTGCCCTGCTCTTTATCATTTATTATTTCAATGCATCGGCGATGCTGATCGATACCAATGTACTGAAGATAAATTCCACGCAGGCCGTCCTTATCAGCGTGAGCTCATTTGTTGCGGCCTGGTGTATCTATGACCTGCTTTGCAAATCACCATTGCGAAAAAATCCATTACTCTTTGCATTGAGCGGTATATTATTACTGGCAGGATTTGCCTGGTTCTACAGTAACGTATTCAGCGGCCGGGCTGCATTCATTCATTTCGGGGCCATGATCGGGAGTATCATGGTAGCCAATGTTTTCTTTGTGATCATCCCTTCGCAAAAAGCAATGGTGAATGCCGCGAAAAAGGGACAGCTGCCCGATCCTCAGAAAGGTAAGAACGCTTTGTTCCGTTCGATCCATAATAATTATTTTACCCTGCCGGTATTATTCGTAATGGTAAGCAATCATTTTCCAACCACATTTGGAAACCAATATCAATGGATCGTACTCGCGTCGATCAGCCTGGGCAGCGCCGGTATCAAACACTGGCTCAACCTGCGGGAACAGGGAAGACTGAGTGTATGGATCATGCCTGCCTCGGTTACCGTTTTACTCGCTGTCGCTTATGTCACTGCGCCAAAACCTGTCAATACAAAATGTAAAGAGATTACCTTTGCGGAGGTGAATACGATCGTCCGGCAACGTTGCATCAGCTGTCATTCTTCCAGGCCCACCGATGACGTGTATACGGCCGCTCCTAATGGCGTGGTCTATGATACACCCAACGATATCGTCAAAAAGAAAGACCTGATCATGCAGCGGGTGGTGATCACGAAGACAATGCCGCAGAACAACAAGACCAATATGACACCGGAGGAAAGGGAGGCGATCCGTTGTTGGATAGAGCAGGGCGCGTCTATGAAGTAGGGCGTCATTGCGAGCAAAAGTGAGCTAACTAATGGAATACCCTTAGTCAATTCAGGAATACCTCCTAAAACTGCGTAGTTGTCTATTATTTATAGATTTTTAACTACAAGAACTAAATAGATACTACTATTCTTTTCCGGGATCCTTTGTCTAATCTTTGTGGTCTAATCCGTTCCACCTGAAAGACCCCTCACATTTTAAACCTGACATGCAATGAAAAAGATCACTATTCTTATCACAGACGACCACACCCTGGTGCGCCAGTCCTGGGCGATGCTGATCAATTCCGACCCCCGTTTCCTGGTAGTGGGCCAATGCGGCAGCGGAGAAGAAGCTGTTGAGCTCGCCAGGACTCTTCGTCCTGATATCTCGCTGATGGATATCAACCTTAGCAATATGACCGGTTTTGAAGCCACAACGATGATCCGCAAGTATTCCCCGGGAACAAAGGTCATTGCCGTGTCCCTCCACACCCTGCCGGTCTATGCCCGTAAGATGATGCAGGCCGGGGCCACTGGTTATATTACCAAGAGTTCTTCCCTGGAAGAAATGACACAGGCGATCGTGGAAGTTTATAATGGTGGAAAATATATCTGCCAGGATATCAAGGATACCCTGTCAAAACAAGCGATCATGGATAAGGACGAACCCCGCGGACTGGATGGTATCTCCAAAAGAGAACTGGATATCATCAGTTTCCTCAAGAAAGGCTATTCCTCCAAAGAAATTGCCCAGAGCATCAATTTATCCGTGAAAACGGTAGAAGTGCATCGTTATAATATCCTGAAAAAGCTGGGGCTGCCCAATGTAGCTTCACTGATTAATTATGTCAACAACAGTCAGCTGTCGATGGCTAATTAATTGCAACGAATTCCCATGAAAAATGCTGCAGGCCCTCCGTGAGTACGGGGGCCTGTTTGTTTAATAAAAGAGACGCACGCAGAGTGCACAGGGGATCGCTGAGAAATTTGATCGGACAATACTCTGCGAACTCCGCGTTCTCTGCGTGCATTAAATTTTAAATAGAGTCTTTAATCGATCATCATTTTGAAACGGCTGGCCTGTTGTTTGATCGTCTTTTCTACCGCCGATTCCAGCGTGGGTTGATTACTGTTCGATGCTGCCTTTGCTTTTTCTTCCATGATATATCTACTGCGGTTGGAGTTCGCCGTGAGGATGTCTTTTTGTATCGCGTCCCGTTCCGCTGTTTTTTCCTTTACATAGAGTTTGAGCTCCTCGACAGTCTTGTTCTTTAAACTATCGGGCAGTGTTTTCTTATCCAGCTTACTGGTGATATACGTGCTGTCTGCTTTATTCGCATCCACCAGGTCCCAGGATGAATTACCATATACATTTGACTGGGCCTTGGCTTCGATCCGTTTGGCAGCCACTTTGCTGCTCAGGGCAAAATTCGCCTTATCCACTGCTCCCTGCCTTGCCATATAAGCCTCCCCGTTTGCACCATAGCCGATATAGGTCTTGTTGAGTTTGGAATTCATTACGACCAGGATGCTGTCATACGGCGTAGGGATATCCTCATCTTTTGCATTGTGGTTGATATTGGAATAAGAACCGTTACCGCATTCACCCGTAAGTCCCCAATGTTCTCTTATGCCCTGCTGGTAATCGCCGCAATAAATGGTATTCACGATCACTCCTTTTGCATTCGCTTTGGTACAAGCCTCGGTATAATGTCGTTTGCCCTGCAGAAAGTCTTCATTGCCGGCGATAAAGATCACTTTATAACTATCCTGCGAAGCATCCCATGCCAGTTCATCCATGGATGCATAGATCACTTCGCCGCAATATTCATCACCACCGTTGGTATTAAGACTGAATAATATTTTCGATACCTCGTCGAGGTCGTTGGTAAACGAACTGAGTTGTTTGACATAGCCTTTATTGACATCATTGCTTGTGCGGCCGTATTCATAGAGGGCCAGTTCCACTTTGGGTTGTGTTTTATCGGCGCAAACGGCTTTGCCGAGGGTCGTCACCATACTCCAGAGCTGGGCTTTGGCCTGGTCGATCAGTCCGGACATACTGCCGCTGACATCGAGCAGGATGGCGACCTGTATCTTTTGTTCTGGCTTTTTCGCCGAAGGACCCTGTGCTGATAATTGGGAGCTAAACAGGATGACCAGGCTGAGGGTGGTCAGGGGGCTAAGCAATTTCATGTTGATGGGGTTTAGGACTATGAAGATGCGGAAGGGCTGTGGGTTGCATAAAAAAGTCCGAAAGACCGGGGGCCGGAAGTCCGGGGATTGGTCGTTTTAAAGCTAAAAGCATGACTGTTTGCAAGATTCTGGTCGGGAGTCCGGGGTCGGAGGTCCGATGATTGGTCGCGTATAGCTCAGGGACCTGTCTGTTTGTAGCGATTATACAAGAAGAGGCGACCAGCTTCGCACTTCAGTCTCCCCGACTCCGGACTTTTACGACCCAAAAACGAGTATTTCTCACGTTGCAAAAGAGCAAAAAATAATATTGTTTTGTTGTATCCAATATCCAATGCTATGAAACTAATGATGTACATAGGCAATGACCTGATTGAGTCAGTCCCCATTAATCCCGGCGATCTCCGGGTGCCCGGTTACCTGGGTAAGTTCAAACGTTCCCTGAAAGCAAAATACCAGGAGTTGCTGCAGACGATATCTGATCAGCCGGAGTTCCTCGTTTTTAACCCTGATGTAAATTCGACACCGCCGCCGTTGGAGCATCATTGATTGTTGGGTTTTAACCACAGCCCGCTTCACGGGACACAGATTCACACAGTTTGGCTTCCTATAAAACTTAGGGTCCCTATCAAAATAGGGTATGCCTGATTACTTATAGATGCTGCCACCTTGACGCAATGCGTCAAAGTTCCTATGCACCGCAACCGTGTTAATCTGTGTCATTTGCTCCGCAAATTCTGTGGTTAAAAACCTTTCTCCCCTTATCTTTGAGTAGTTTTATTACTCAATATCATGTTAGAGGCGCTTATTTCTTCCAAAACACGGGTCAAATTGCTATTGAAGTTCTTCCTCAATAGCAGTAACAAAGCCTACTTGCGTGGACTGGAAGAAGAATTCGGCGAAAGCACCAATGGTATACGGCTGGAATTGAACAAGTTGGAGGAAGTAGGCATGATCACCAGCAATATGGAGGGCAATAAGAAATACTTTACTGCCAATAAAAAGCACCCGCTTTTTTTCGATTTGCATAATATCATTAAAAAATATGTAGGTATTGATACGATCATAGAGAATGTGATTTCCCAATTGGGAGAAATAGAGAGGGTTTACCTGACCGGGGAATTCGCGAAAGGGTTGAATAACCATGTGATAGACCTGGAACTCGTGGGAACAGTCAATACCAATTACCTGACCAACCTGATAGAAAAAGCCGAGCCGCTGGTAAAGCGCAAGATCCGGTACGTTGTATACTCCGCAAAAGAATATGCAACGCTCGGAGAGGAAAAGAAAGGTTATGAAAAGCTGTTGATCTGGAGCAGGTGATCATTGCCGGCTGCCTTTGAATACTCATGTGACTGAGGAGGCGAAGCTATGCGAAAAAGGCAAAGATCGTCCGGCGATTTAAACAATAAGCAGGTACGCGGAACTATAAAATGCTGAAAACAGAATCATATAAGAAAGCTGTTGTTTATTCCACAGGACTTAACATTGTAGCAAAAGGAATACAGTTTTTGAATATTCTTATCATTGCTTATTTCTTTGGAACAAGTATAAGCACCGATATTTTTTTCCTGATCCTGAGTGTGTCTGTCCTTATCACTACATCCATGATCAATTCCATCGATGCTACTATTTTGATCCCGGAAGCAATGAAGCAGCGGGAAAGAAACGGGGAGGAAGCTTCAAGACAATTTTTGAACTTCTTCGGGTTATTGTACGTACTTGTCGGGTCGGTCATTCTACTGTTCATCGTGATCTTCCCTGCTCTTTTTTATGATGGGTTTTCGAAATTCCCCTCCAGTACCTTACGGGAAAAGCAAAATTTACTGTACGCCGGTGGTGTGCTGATCTTTTTCCAGTTAAACAATAATTTCTTAGGTGCTGTGCTGAGCTCCTATAAATACTTTTCCCTTACAGTTTTTACGGGCCTTCTGACCAGTCTGTTTTCTATACTGGCGACCGTCCTGTTTCATAAGCAACTTGGTATCGAAGGCACCTTAACAGCCGTGGCGGTCAGCTATTTCATTAATTTCCTTTTTCTTTTGGGGGTAATGAAATTCAAATTAAAATGGCAGTTTACCGGGGTTAAAATCGTGAAGGATAAACATATTTGGGGCAATATCGGTTTAATGCAGCTGAATTTGCTTCCCGTATGGTTGCGAAATTATGTAACCATCTTTCTCCTGAGCGGGCTCGGCATTGGCGTTCTTTCCTCTGTCAATCTTGCGCAACAGGCAGCCGCCATCATTGATACACTGATCATAGCGCAAGTTTTGGCTGTAGCGGGTATAAAATTCAATGAACTACACGCAAGACTGGATTTTGTTGCTCTGAATGAGCTTTTCATACGAATAGCAAATTATCTGATACTTTTTTTGGTGCCAATAGTCGTGGTCACCTTTTTTTATTCCACAGAGATCACATCCCTGATCTTTAAAAGAGGGAATATGAAAAGCGATTCTGTTGAAAATGTAGCTTTATGTTTAAAATACCTGATCCTTGTTTCTCCTCTATTACTGCTTAACAGTATTTGTACAAGGATCTTCTCTTCGGCACAGGTTATAAGACAGGGCCTGGTATATTCCTTAATTGCACACTTTATTTTTTTAGCCTTAACGATCGTCTTTATAAACTGGCTGCAGCTAAGGGGGTTCCTGTATTCGATGCTGATAGGGTATACCGTTCTTATTCTTTTATTTTACCGGCTATTTAAAATAAAATTGAAGCAGATCGAATTCGACAAAGTGCTGTTGTTCTTGTTAAAACAGGCAGTAATAAACTTTGCAGTTGCATTGCCGGTCTTTTTGATATTATGGAATTTCACAGACATAAATTATATAATAACCCTTTGTATAGGAGGATTTATCCAGGTGATCGCAATAATTTTGCTCAATAAAAAATATTTACAATTTTCAAGAATCAAAGATCTTCTTTATGGCTTCAGGAATAAGTAGTTTAAAAAAAAGCAGTGCATATAAGTTTGCCAGTAAAATCTATCATGACTTTCAAAACAGGCGAAAGCAGGCGGCTGATGGAGATGGGTACTATTGCCCCGGTTGCAAAAAGAGCTGGAAGTCGTTCAGGCCCTTTCCCGAAGAATGGCTGAAACCTGTCTATGAAGCCGGTTGGCCCTACAAGCCGGACGATGCAGAGACCCTGAACGATAAAAATTATACCTGCTATGGTTGCGGCATTACCGACAGGGACCGGCTGTATATATTGTTCCTGGAAAAATATATGCAGGCAGGCAGGCATTACGATGTGGTAGAATTCGCTCCCACACCTTCTTTATCCAGGCTATTTAAAACAAAGCCGGATGTGACGCATCGAACATCGGACCTGTTCATGGAAAATGTAGATGATAAGCTCGACTTACAAGACCTTCATCTTTATAAGGATAACAGCTTTGATATTTTCGTTTGTTCACATATACTGGAGCATGTGGACGATGATGTAAAAGCAATGAGGGAATTGTACCGCATACTTAAACCCGGCGGCATCGGTATCACCATGGTGCCCATCATTGAGTCTGTTACGGAAACCCATGAGGATATCTCCATAAAAGACGAAAAGCTGCGGTTAAAAAATTTCGGGCAGGGTGATCATGTACGCCTGTACGCCAAAAATGATTTTATCAAACGGCTCGAATCGGTCGGTTTCACCGTTAAGTTATATGGCGCAGACTACTTCGGAGCAGCCACACTTGATAAATACGGGATCACCCGGAAATCTGTTTTATACATCGTTGAAAAATAACCTGGCCATGATTAATGTTACTCAACCCTATCTCCCGGCATACGAAGAATACGAACATTACCTCAAGGGGATATGGGAAAGAAAATGGCTCACCAATAACGGACCCCTTGTCCAGGAACTCGAAGTTAAATTGAAAGAATACCTCGGGGTCAAACACCTGTTATATATGAATAACGGGACCATTGCGTTACAGATCGCTATAAAAGCACTGGGCGTTAAGGGCGAGATCATCACCACACCTTTTTCTTATGTCGCCACTACCAATTCCATTCTATGGGAAGGGTGCACGCCTGTATTTGCCGATATCAAAGAGCATGATCTGAATATCGATCCCGAAAAAATAACCCCGCTGATCAATAAGAACACTGTCGCCATTTTAGCAACACATGTTTACGGCAACCCCTGCGATGTAGAAGCCATTGGAAAAATTGCGCAGGCACACAACCTGAAAGTGATCTATGACGGAGCCCATGCTTTTGGGGCGGAGCTGAACGGCAAACAGGTATTGAGTTTCGGTGATATCGCCACCTGTAGCTTTCATGCTACCAAGATCTTTCACACCATCGAAGGCGGATGTGTCATCACCAATGATGATGCACTGGCTGAAAAGATGACACTATACAGGCAATTCGGCCATGCCGGTGATAATCATTTTTCAATCGGTATAAACGGGAAAAGCTCAGAGTTTCATGCGGCCATGGGCCTGTGTCTGCTGCCTATGATGGAACAGTTTGTTGAGAAGAGAAAACAACTGACAGCATTGTACGACCAATCCCTGCAAGAGCTTCCTTTACAAAGACCCGAGCCGCTTACCGGCACCGTCTGCAACTATAGTTATTACCCTGTCATAACGGACAGTGAAACCAGGCTGTTGGCCATTAGAGCGGTACTGGAGAAGAACAATATTTTTACCCGGAGGTATTTTTACCCTTCCTTAAACAACCTGCCACAATATAAAGGAGAACCCTGTCCCGTTTCCGAATCGGCAAGCCTGAGAGCGTTGGCCCTGCCTATCTATTATACGTTGCAGGAAAAGGAACTTGTACAAATATGCGATCTTATTAAAACCTGTTTTTAATGAAGCTGGCAATAATGCAGCCCTATATCTTTCCTTATATAGGGTATTTTCAACTGATCAATGCGGTGGATACGTTTGTTATTTATGATAATATACAATACACCAAAAAAGGCTGGATAAACAGGAACAGGATATTAGTGAACGGAAAAGATGAATACTTTACATTGCCGTTAAAAAAAGATTCCGATTTTCTGAACATCGATCAGCGAAATCTTGCTGATACATTCCCGCAAGACAGGATCAAATTAATAAGAAAGATCACCGAGGCCTATAGAAAAGCTCCTTATTTTGATTTGGCATTCCCGTTGGTGAATGCAATAATAAACACGGAGGAAATAAACCTGTTCAGGTTCATTTACCGGTCGGTCGTACAGGTTTGCGAATATGCAGGTATTAAAACGGATATCGTTATATCCTCAACAGTAAATATAGACCATCAGCTCAGGAACCAGGATAAAGTAATGGCGTTGTGCCAGGCACTGGGAGCGGACATATACATTAACCCGGTCGGGGGAGTAGAATTATATTCAAAAGAAACTTTTAAAGAAAAAAATATCGGGTTGAAGTTTATTCAATCAACTCCGGTCGAATATCCCCAATTGAAACACCAACATGTCCCCTGGTTGTCAATGATCGATGTGATGATGTTCAACTCAAAAGAGGATATTCAAAAAATGCTTAACGCTTATACATTAAAGTAAGGATATGGAAAATAAACTGGACGAACACGCAAGAGCTTACCAGGGTGAAATTCAATATGATTTCGATAATGATATCCTGCTCAACTGGTATCCCCAACGGATCCTGGACCAGGTAAAAGGAGCCGGATCTCTTTTAGAATTGGGTTTAGGACATGGATTCACCACTACTATCTTCTCGAAACACTTCAGCCGGCACGTTGTACTGGACGGATCAGGCGCCGTTATTGCCAATTTCAAAGCCAGATACCCCGGTTGTGCTGCCGATATCGTAGAAACCTATTTTGAGGAATTTAAAAGCGAAGACCGCTTCGATCTGGTCGTGATGGGATTCATTCTTGAACATGTTGATGATCCTGTTCGCATACTGTCTCATTTTAAAAAGTTCCTGGCACCAGGTGGCCGCATGTTTATTTCCGTTCCGAATGCAGAAGTGCTCAACAGGAGATTGGGGCATATCGCGGGCTTGCTACCCGACATGCAGGAACTTTCTGAGAATGATCATGTGCTTGGTCACCAGCGCTATTATACTGTTCAAACACTAACAGAAGATGTAAATGCTGCAGGTTATTCAATCGTAAAAATGGAGGGGATCTACCTGAAACCATTTACTACCTCGCAGATACTATCGTTGAATTTTGATAAAAAGATCATCAACGCATTATGTGAGGTCGGGATCAACTATCCTGAACTTTGCTGTGGGATCCTGGCAGAAATCAAAGTAACATCATGAAAATAGTATTGACAGGCGGCACGTCGTCGATAAGCACTGCACTGAAACCTCTTCTGGCTGAATTCAGCGAAGTAATTACAGCTGGCAGGCACCATTGTGATATTCAATTAGACCTGAATGATCCGGTTGAACAAATCGTTTTGCCTGCCCATACCGATACTGTTATTCATACGGCCGCCAGTTTTGGCGGAAGGTCAGACAAAGAAATTACAGATACAGAGACTATCAACGTTCTGGGAACATTGAAACTTTGCCAGGCAGCCGTGGCAGCAAAAGCCAAACACTTTATTCTGATCTCCAGTATTTATGCAGGTTTACCTGAAGACGCACAACATTATTCAATCTACGCATTATCTAAAAAGCATGCTGAAGAGATTGCCAGGTTCTACTGTTCCATGCATTCTTTACCCTTGACCATTCTGAGACCTTCCGCTATATATGGTCCCGGCGATACCTTCCGGGTTCATCAACCTTTTTTATATATGATCATTGATAAAGCAGAGAAAGGGGAAGACGTGACACTCTATGGATCCAATGATGCCCGCAGGAATTACATTTATATTGATGACCTGGCCAATATTATTGTAAAAGTCGTTCAGCAAAAACCCGTCGGCACTTATTCCTGCACCCACCCAGCGGATACAAGCTATTCGGCAATCGCAAAAGCGGCTTTCGCAGCCTTCGGGACCGGGGGTACAGTTCACTTCCTGAAAGACAAACCCGACATCCCCGATAATATCTTTGCTAAAGACAATGAACTGTTTAAAAAAATAGACCGGTATCCTCACATCTCTTTGGAGGAAGGAATGAAAAATATTGCCCGGCATAGAAAAGAAAACAAATGAAAAATATACTTGTTTCCGGTGCCAGCGGTATTATAGGATATGGTATTCTGCGATCCCTGCGAAGTTCGGGTCGGGAGCTGCACCTGATCGGAACAACCATTTATACTGACTCCGCAGCGGAAGGGTTTTGCGATATTTTTGAACAGGCTGTACCTACAAATGACAACGGTTATATCGACTGGTTGTTGAGCATTATAACAAAACACAAGATCGATCTGATCATCCCCGGTATCGAAGCCGATATGTACAAGTGGGCAGAGCATATCGATCGTTTAAAAGAAAGTGGTGTGGCTGTTGTATTAAATAATGCAAAACTCTTGTCGCTATGTAATGATAAGTGGACATTCTATGAATTCTTGGCAAAGAATGGTTGTCCATATGCGATCGAATCTTCGCTGAATAATGACTTTGAATGGCTCCGGGCACAATACGGTCTGCCCTTTTTATTAAAACCAAGACAGGGTCATGGATCCAAAGGCATTGTGAAAGTAGAAAACAAAGAAATATTTAACAAACACATCCATGATATCGGTACGGTGCTTATGGCGCAACCGATCATGGGTACTATCGATGAAGAATTTACCACCTCCGCTTTTTGCGATGGCAAGGGTGGTTTCTATGCATATATGACGCTGCGAAGGAAATTATCAAAGGATGGTTTTACGGAAAAAGCAGAGGTCGTCGACATCGACACGATGGGGGATACAATAAAGGAACTGTGCGGCCTGTTCAAACCTGTAGGTCCTACCAATTTCCAGTTCAGAAAACAGGATGGCATTTTAAAATTATTAGAGATCAATCCCAGGATATCGTCTTCTACTTCGATACGGACGGGTTTTGGATATAATGAATCATTGATGGCCGTGGAGTATTTCCTGGAAAATAAAACACCTGTACAACCGGTCATTAAAAAAGGAAAAGCTATCCGGTACACAGAAGATCTTTTTATATATGAATAGAATAGGCATTATATCAGACATACACGGGAACTACGAGGCACTGAAGACCGTACTCGCCGAACTCGACAAGATGGGCATATCGGAGATCTATTGCTTAGGCGATGTAGTGGGCTATTATTCCCAGGTGAATGAATGCTGCGATGAGTTAAGGGCCCGCAATATCCCCTGCCTGATGGGAAACCACGACTGGTATATGGCAGGTGGCGGCTTCTGCCCCCGGTCCAAAAGTGTTAACGATTGCCTGGTATATCAACGAAAAGTGATCAGACCCGACAATATTGAATGGTTAAGAACATTTCCAGTTCAACGGTTTGTTCAGAACATTCATATGGTTCATGGCGGCTGGGCAGACCCTATTGACGAGTATTTACTGGAGCCGAATGAAGAATATTTCTCCAGGATACAAGGCAAAGTCTTTATGTCGGGTCATACGCATCTCCAGTCGCTCCATCATT
The DNA here is from genome assembly GCA_036009775.1 of Chitinophagaceae bacterium. Classification (GTDB taxonomy): domain Bacteria; phylum Bacteroidota; class Bacteroidia; order Chitinophagales; family Chitinophagaceae; genus JJ008. The sequence continues at coordinate 43,775 of DASYLC010000117.1, read as the reverse complement.
TTAGTGGTAAAACATATTGCAACCCCGGTTCTGTCGGACAGCCAAGAGATGGTGATCCAAGGGCAGCATTTGCCGTGTATGATGGCGCATTTACATTGCACCGCGTAGTATATGATATGCAAATCGTTTTTGACCTGATGGATAAAGCAGGTTTCAACGACTATTATTATGGTGGTTTACAAACAGGCGCCAGGAATCTTCGCCGGCTGTAAGCATTTATTAAAAAGTATTGAGCATGTTTAAATGGGAAAAACTGGGTCAGCTTTTCAATCCTGCCACGCAAAACGGCTCCAGCTGGATGCACGAATATGCGCAAGCTCCCTCCGTGGTTGTATTCAATGATTTTGTACGGGTGTTCTTTTCATCACGGCCCGCTCCTGAGAATGGGCAGTATGTCAGCCGCCTTGGTTATATAGATCTGAAACGAGATGATTTATTTGAGATCATCAATATTTGCAAGGACCCCATATTGCCGTTGGGTGAACTGGGTACTTTTGATGAGTTCGGGACCTACCCGGCTTCTGTTATAAAAACCGGAACAGAGATAAGAGCGTATTATGCGGGTTGGACAAGGTGTGAGTCTGTTCCTTTTAATGCCGCTATCGGTTTAGCGATCAGTAATGACAATGGTGAAACATTCCATAAACCCGGGCAGGGTCCGGTGATCCCTTATACACTGGATGAGCCCTTTGTAATGGGAAGCCCCAAGATCAGGCGGTTTAACGATACGTGGTATCTTTGGTATTCGGCAGGAAAAAAATGGATCGCCAATGACGGCAAACCACAACCTGTTTATAAGATACGTATGGCGGCATCCGGAGACGGGATCCACTGGACAAAGATTGGAAGAGACCTCATCAATGATGTGCTGGAAGAGAACGAATGCCAGGCAAGTGCGGATGTTTTTTTCTATGAAGGAAAATACCACATGTTCTTTTCTTACCGGTATAACCTGGGTTACAGGGAAACAGGGAGAGGATACAATATCGGGTACGCAGTGTCAGACGATCTGCTGACCTGGAAAAGGAATGATCAGAGAGCTGGGATTACGGTATCAGAGTCGGGCTGGGATTCGGAGTCGGTGAGTTATCCCTTTGTATTTGAACTGGATAACACGATATATATGCTGCACCAGGGCAATGAGATCGGCAGGTATGGTTTTGGGTTGGCGAAATTAAAAAGCTATAATCAGTAGTACCGGATATGAAATGGAAAAAATTGGGGAAGATATTCGACCCTACAGAACATAAATTACCCAATAACTGTTTTGAGTTTGCGCAATCTCCACAGGCATTGGTTTTCGACAATTTTGTCAGGATCTATTTTTCCACCAGGGAAAAAGACAAAACAGGAAAATACTTAAGTCATATTTCCTTTGTTGATTTTGATAAAGATTTTCAAACTATTCTCAATGTTTCAGTCAACACAGTGATCCCGTTGGGTGAACTCGGCTGTTTTGATGAGCATGGTATCTTCCCCATCAATGTGGTGAGAGATAAAGATAAAATACTGGCTTATACGACCGGGTGGAACAGGAAAGTCTCTGTATCAGCCGATGCCTCGATCGGTTTGGCGATAAGCAACGACAATGGAACAACATTCCGGCGTTCAGGACCCGGGCCCGTGCTGACCGCCACTTTGAACGAGCCCTTTTTAGTCTGTGATGGTTTTGTCGCTATTTTTGAAAACGTATACCATATGTGGTACATATTCGGAACAGAATGGACCACCGCTACCAAAGAGGAAGCTCCCGATCGTGTCTATAAAATTTCGCATGCGGTATCTTCCGATGGGATCAATTGGCAGAAAGAAGAAGGTAAGCGGATCATACCTGATAAGCTCGATGCGCAGGAATGCCAGGCCCTGCCCACAGTGATCAGGCATGGTGACACCTATCATATGTATTTCTGTTACCGGCACGCGACGGGTTTCAGGAAAAATAAAGAGAGGGGATACAGGGTTGGTTATGCTTATTCCAGGGACCTGATAAACTGGACAAGGGATGATGAGAATGCCGGTATTGCCTGCAGTAAAGAAGGTTGGGATTCAGACATGATGTGCTATCCCTGTATCTTTAAATGCGATGATAAGGTCTATCTCCTGTATAACGGGAATGAGTTCGGGCGTTGGGGGTTCGGGATCGCTGTTCTTGAACATTAATTTATTCGCTAATTATAAATCAACGAAAAATGAGTACGACCAAAAGAGATTACAATAAGGAGTTGAAAGATACAGCCGATCATAAATACGGTTACAGCTTTGACTACGATGTCATGCATCCGTTCATGATCAAATCCTTTGAACCTTTTTTCAGGGATGGTAATTTCCTGGAGCTGGGAAGCTATAAAGGCAATTTCACCAAACGCTTCATGCCTTATTTTGATGATATTACCTGTGTGGAAGCCTCTGACGAAGCAGTGCAGGCAGCAAAAAGTGATTTGGGAGATAAGATAAAATTCGTCAATTCACTTTTTGAAGAAGCGGTATTACCCGGTAAATATGATAATATCGTTCTTACGCATGTGCTGGAACACCTGGACAACCCGGTCAGTGTAATGAAAAGGATCAATGACGAATGGCTATCGGATAATGGCCGTTTCTTCCTGGTATGTCCCAATGCCAATGCGCCTTCCCGGCAGATCGCTGTGAAAATGGGATTAATAACACATAATAGTGCCGTTACTCCGGCAGAAGTGGAGCATGGCCACCGGATCACCTATACACTGGATACCCTGGAAAGGGATGCGGTTGCCGCAGGATTGAAAGTGGTGCATCGCTCCGGTATATTTTTCAAGGCGCTGGCCAATTTCCAATGGGACCGGTTATTGAATACAGATATCATTTCACCTGCCTACCTGGAAGGTTGCTACCAGTTGGGACAAGTATACCCGGACCTTTGCTCCAGTATCTTTTTAATGTGTGAAAAAGGAAATAAAAAGTGAGTATCAAAGTTGGGTTCGTGGGCAATACGAATAATTATGCGTTTGTTATTGCCAGTCAGCTGAGAGAACTGGGATGCGAGGTGGTGTTGTATATCGACGCCCCACCCGGTGATCTCCTGAACCGGCCGGAGAACTATAGTCCCGCCGCGCCCTATCCTTATCCCGGCTGGATCATCGAAAAACCTTCGCTGACCAAATCGCTTCATGTTTATTTTCCTAACCTTTTCGAGAAGGAGGTCATCAGGAACCTGAATACCTGTGACGCAGTGATCCTGAATTATTTTGCACACCGGTATAAGAATTTTCTCAAACCTTCTGTCATTTCCATCAGTATGTTCTCGGGTACGGACCTGGAAGTAATGGCAGACTACGATAGTGTATTCAAGATGCAATCGAATAGCCCGAAGCTGAGACGCCTGCCTTCTTTTATAAGAAAGAAACTGGCCAGGTTTTCGGTCAACCAGGTACGTAAGGGTATTGAAAAAGCATCACTGGTCAGCTATTTCCCCGAGGGATTAGTGCCTGCAGGCGATAAGCTTCTCAAAGAAATATTCAGGGACAAACCGTATAACCGGTTTAACCATATTCATGTAAATACGGATGGCCACCATTACAGCCCTCCGCCGGATAACAAGGTTTTCAGGATCTTCAGCCTGACAAGGTTCATGTGGAAGTTGCCATTTCCTCCCGGCAGAAGTGAGGCCGAGAATAAAGGCAACGATATCATGCTGAAAGGGATCGCTTTGTTCCTTACAACCTGTAACAAACCGGTAGATATCCATTTTGTAGAAAAAGGATTGCATGTAAAAGAAACCAAAGAACTGATCGAAGAACTGGGTTTCTCGCATATGGTAACCTGGCACCAGGTCATGCCATTCAAAGACCTGAACGAACATATCAGGAAAGCCGATGTGGTCTTCGAACAACTGGGTACGCATTATATCTCGGGCGGTTTTTATGCCATGCTGCAGGGTAGGCCTGTAATTGGAAATGCAAGGCCGGAAGTCTTTGATGTTATTACGGGAGAGAAAACACCGGTATGCCATGCTACTACTCCTGAAGAAGTTTGTTCCTGGTTACAAAAATTGAGTTCGGATAAGAGCCTGGCAGAGGATATAGGAAAAAGAAGCCGGCAATATATCCTGGATCATTTCGATGTGCAGAATGAAACGAGGTATTTCAAGGAATTTATTGAGAAAAAGATCGCCGCCCGGTAAGAAAGCCTCTTCACGAACGCAGCTACTTCCCTTCACGCTGTCCGGGAACTTTCGCGGGGCGAATACTGTAGCCTCCCTGCTCTCCAAAGGAGGGTTCTAAGGTCGTTTATTGTATTTGTAGTCTTACCAGGTTATTAAAGCTCTTGCTATCGTATTGTTTATTCTCTGCTGCTCAGAAAATATCTGTGTTCAGCAGTGTTCATCTGTGGCCCACCTTGTATTCAGCTGCTGACTCTTTGTTGCTTAACTGTGAAATCTGTGTGTATTCAAATCTGTGCTATTCGCGCAGCGAATACTGTAGCCTCCCTGCCCTCCGAAGGAGGGTTCTAAGGGCGTTTATTGTATTTAGAGTCCTACCAGGCTATTAGAGTTCTTGCTATCGTATTGTTTTTTTCTGCTGCTAAGAAAATATCTGTGTTCATCGGTGTTCATCTGTGGCTCACCTTGTATTCAGCTGCTGACTCTTTGTTGCTTAACTGTGTAATCTGTGTGTATTCAAATCTGTGCTATTCGCGCAGCGAATACTGTGGTTAAATGTGGTTAAACCCTCACTTCGCCTTCTCGAAGTTCGTAAACAACTGCTGTATATACCCCAATGCCCCGCTCGTATGCGTCTGCCCCTTAAAGATCTGCAACGTTACATCCGCTCCCTTCTCCTTCATCGTATTGTATGCTTTCTCTGAATTGAAGAGTGGCACATACTCATCCCTGTCGCCATGACAAAACACGACCTTTGATCGTGGTTTCCAGTTCCACAGATCATTATCCTGCATCGCTTTTTGCAAAGCAATTTCCTTACCGGTCTTATAATTCTCCCGGAATGTTTGGGTAAACAATGCCTGCGGGTCATCTGCGTTATAGCGTTCCGGCCCCGCTTCCAGTTCCGAAGCAGCCGGTTCATTAAAATAATAAGAGAACGGTTTATTGATATTATACAACTGGATATAAGATCTCAGTATCCATGCATAGCTCGCCATATAGCGCAGTGGCTGCCTGGCTTCCAGGATATGATCGATAAAGCCGCTGGTATAATAGGGCCCGGCATTCAGCACCGTAGCCGTAGGAGTAAATTCTCCTTTATGTTTTTCTTCCAGTGCTTTTACAGTTGCCAGTGCCACCGCAGCACCTTCGCTCCATCCGCTGAAGAAATTTTTCCCGGATAATAGGATCTCATTTTTTGCGCAGAACTCTTTTACCGCCTTCAGCATATCTATCACCGATGCCGCGATCAGGTGATAAGCACCATAGGGATGTTTTTCTTTTTTGGTACTGCCATAACCGATATAGTCCGGCATTACCACCAGGTAACCCGCGCCGGAGAATAGTTTACCGATGCTGAGCTCATCACCATAACCAAGGTAACTCGGTGCATTTCTTTCTCTCGAAGGAAAATAAGTACCATGGTTATAATTCAGCAACGGCACTGCTGTCTTTATATCCGGAACGAACAAAGCCCCGGAAGCCACGACGGCGTTGCCATCGGTATTGGTGGTATTGTAGGTTATACGGTAAGCCGTATAACCATTTTTAATATAGGCTGCCGCGGGAGCATAAGATTGTTTGAGTTCTTCAGCGCTGACCTTTTCTTTGCTTTCAGCGGAGACAAGATAAGGTTTCTCCTTCCCGGGCTTTGCATCGGCAGTACAGGCCTGGGTGAGTACAGCTAACACAGTTATTATATAGAGTTTCATTGTTTGCATGGGAGTTAGACGGGCAAAGGTCTGGGATAGATGCTAAGGTTGAAAGGAAGAGAGGAGATTTAAGGGAAATTTAAGGAAGACGAGTATGAGCCTTTTAAAAAAGTTCGATACCAATACTTATTAGATACTCAAATGTCGGATCGTAAAACGATGAGTTGCGAGTTGCATCTTCCAAAGTTCCATTGGGTATTACAATTATCATCCCTTGGCGGGCTCTTGTTAGCAACACTCTGTAAGCGTTTTTTAAATAGAGTTTTCTTTCTTCCTTATTAATATTATTCCATTTGCTACCGACAAACGAGTGGCTCTGCCAGCCTTGGGGAGAGTAACGAAAATCCGCATCCCATGTAACACATGCCCAGTCAAGTTCTAAGCCTTGAACCTGAAACTCTGTAGCTACATCCTCTAAATAGTAAGATGACCGAATATCCTCTTTGCCATCCAGAAACCAATGTATGGGATCCATGGGAGATTTAACATCAATTGTATGCGGTTTCAATCGTTGAGCCTGTGACGAAACAACAATCCCGTATCGCTCACTTCCTCGAGCTTTTTCCTTTAGCCATCTTTTTGCTTTACCCAAGTCTCGTGTAATAACTAAGGGATAATTCTTATGTATTGATTTATAATTTTCTTTGGCGGCCTCAATATTAATATCCAATATATTTTTCACAAGTAGTGAAACATGCTCGGCTCTAAATGATCGCAGAGAAACTGATAGATGAAGCTCGTCTTTTTTAGTCACCCCTTTGTGCTTTTCCAATAATTGCAATGCCTCACCAGCTGCATATTCACTATCTGTCAATCTATTTGAAACATATATATGCCACTCTGGGAAGGAGCGATTTAAGGATTCGATCCATTCGCTAATACCAGCTTCCCCAGTATTTATTTCTTGACCTCCTCCGACAAGACAAACAATTACGGCCCAATCTTGATGTCTGTCAAGACAAGAGATAAGAAACTCCGGCTCAGAGATAGAAAAGTCAGAAATCCCTTTCTTTCTCTTCATAAAGCTTGAAGTCTGTGTAATATTCCAAGCCCTTTGCGCTTCATCGAATATTGTTACGTGTTCAAAAGGCGGTGAAGAATCTTGCAAGCATTCATCACGAAAATGGTGAACATTTTGAATCATCGATTTCACCTGACTAAAAACCTCTCCTTTTTTAAGTTTGTTTCCTTTTTCTTTTTCTCTTTTCAGTTTATCTCTCGTCAATGCCTCTCGAAGTATCGCGACTAAAGGCCCATTACCAGATAGAAAAACTGTGGAAGACTTTTCATTTTCTTTATAGTTTTTTGCTCCGATGTTTAAACCAACCAATGTTTTTCCAGCTCCGGGAACGCCTGTTACAAAACAAATAGCTTTTTGTTTTTCAGTTTTCGCTTTCAAAATGATGTCAAGAACTGCATTACTGGTTTCAGATAAATTAATTGCCGAAGCGTCATTTCTATATATATCTTTTACACCATGTTCATTATATAAAGACATTGCCGCTTCAATAATTGTAGGAGTTGGAGAATAACGACCTTGAGACCAATTTTCGGCGTCAATTGATTCCCCCTCTGAGAATTGTAGTACTTGTTCAATTACATCTTTTAACAAAAGGCTATTTGTTTTTATCGGCAATAAAAGGTTATCATTATGAGCTGTTGTTGAAACAACAGAAAGAATATCATCAGCTTCGGTAGCAATTAAGATTGGAGCGATTAAATGGGCATGGCTCGTTTCATGAAAATTTTTCAAATCAAGCGCATAGTCCCAAACCTGGTCTATAGAACTTAACACAAACTCTCTTTCACCAACTTTAAATTCAAGAATAAAAATTACATTTTTAATAACTAGAACTACATCAATTCTCCTTCCCATTCTAGGAATTGAGTATTCAAAAAAAATGTTTCCTTGATAATTTTTTAAAGTCCCTTTTAAAATAACAATCTCTTGATTCCATGCCTCCTTTTGAGTTAGCTCATCCGCAAATCCCCTGTTTTGAGCAAGTGCACCAAAAATTTCTTGTGAAGAAGATGTAAGGAAATTCGAAATACTGTTAGTGTAGAAATATCGATTCATTTATTTAAGATAAACATATTTCCGAAACAGCACCTACGGCTCATATTGTAACTCCTCGTCTTCTTATCATGCACATCCGCCATAATCTATTTGTTTATCGTCCAGATACCATGCACCGCCCCCGGCGTTTGCACTACCGAAACATTCTCCAGCATCGTCATCATTGGGTCCTTATCCGTGAACAAGTGCGTCCCTCGCCCCAGCAACACCGGCGCCACATGCAGCCTTAACTCATCCACCAGGTTGGCCTTTAAATATTGTTGTATAATGGAAGCGCCGCCCATGATCCACACATTCTTATCACCCGCTGTTTGCCTGGCCTGCTGCAACGCGTCTTCGATACCGGTGGTAACATATACAAACCCTTCGATCTTTTGCGCAGGTGCAGTATGGCAAACCACGAAAGCCGTCACTTCAAAAGGAGTAGCACCTCCCCAGGCATCTTCGATCGCAGTGTCGTAAGTACGATGCCCTAAGATTACGGCGCCGGTAGTAGCGGTCAGTTCTTCCAGCCATTTACGGTCGGCATCGGTGGCTTTGTCAAACATCCAGTCGTGGAGCAACTCCCCGTTCCCGCCCATCGGGATCTCTTTACTGATGCCTGCACCGGCGATAAAACCGTCGAGCGATTGGGTGATCTCCGCAATTATTTTTCCCATCATATCGGTTTGTCCGGCTAAGTTAAAACAGTTGGGGCAGGTGGATATCATTCTCATCCGGAACAACACCCCGGGAGTATTAGAACAGTATGAGCATAGTATGACGACAGTACCAGGAGAGTATGAGAACAGTATGAACACAGTATAACCACAATACCAGGTGAGTATTTGGACAGTACCAGGCCAGTATTACAGGTGCTACCCACATCCCTACCACTGGCATACCTAAGGCATCCCGGGAGTACCGGGTGAGCATAACAACAGTATACTATGAGTATGCCGGGAGTATGACCGCCCTGGCCTCATCCATGTAGATCAAGGCGTTCGGAGCGCTTTAACCTGCATGGATCACACATGGTTGACATATAGATCCGACAAGGATGAAGCAGGGTGCTTTTTTGCCGGGTTGCCGCCGCCCCGAAAATGTAAACCTAATTATTACATCCCCGGTTCACCGGGCCAGTGTTACAGGCATTGAAGAAAGGAATTTGTTGTGGTTCTGTTTAGGTTTGGTAGTAGTTGGAACTTGATCAAATCCGTACTTGGTCCGTATCATTGGGGTAGTTGGCCGATAATTGTACGAGCGACAACACTTATAATACCGGGGCGGTTCCCGGAAGTACAGAACACAACTACAACACAACTACTACCAAACTCAGCTCAAACCTAAAACCATAGCCCGGGTACCAATACGATCTTTTGCGGACCAGGAAATTGTGACCGGAATTCAAATAGCAGCCCTGGTAGTCACAAGATTGTGACCAGGGTGCAGGCAGGGTGCAGGCAGGGTGTAAAGCCAATCCAGGATTTATTCATTAACCTGTATAGCTATTTTAAGGACTAGACACGGATATACCCAGAATACGCCTGAGGCATGGCTGGTGTATACCTGGTGTACCTTTAGTGTATATAGAGTGTATCCCATGGCACAGGGCCGGCGTAGAAACTCCCTGTCTGCTCCCACTTATCTGCGCCCTACTTAGTGCCCTCGGGTGCCCCTTTTTTACGTTATGTTAAGTAAAGCAAATTAATTTGGACGCAGCATGAGACCACAGGACCGGACACGCAGAGGTCAAGGATGGGCAATGGAACTTGCTATCATCCTTGTCATCCTTCGACAAGCTCAGGATGACAAGGACAAGTATACCCGGGAACCCCGCCCTCAACCCTTTCTGCCTGTACGCTTAGGGGAAGCCCTGCGCCCCGGTTTCCTGAACCATTTCCTGAACCAGTATCCGGAATGCTTATCACGCCAGGCTGCATACAGGTCAAGCAGTTTGGTCTTTCCTTCTCTGGGAAATAGTAAACCCAGTGCATCCATTTCCCTGAACATCTCCCGGATCTCCTCTTCACTGTAATGATGACGGCCATAACCATGTGCGATAAAATAATCGGCCAGGTGCTCTTTCGCCTTGTCCCTTCCTTCCCGCTTCCAGCTGCCGCAGGACAGGTTATCCATGAAATCACGGACCATCTCCTCCGGTGTTATATCTACCAGTCTGCATAACAGCAGGAACTGGTACGGCAGGATAAAACGAAATTCCGCATGGCGCTCATAATCGCCGGTTTGCCACTTTAATTCGGGCCTGGGTTTTCGCTGCACACCCTTCCTCTTTAAGGTCTTTTTCACTCCCATATCCTTTGATTTTTACAATTTCAAATGGAGCCCGGCATAGCATCATGCTGCATGCATTACCGTGTTTTGCTTCATTAGATCGGGTAATCAAAAAGGATGGTATCGTTTCGTTATCACCGGGTAGTATCACCCGGATTTAAATGGAGTGCGGTCGTTATTTTCCAGGCAGGATCGAACAACTTTCCCCGGTGTCTTGCGTGTACCTTTTTGTTTCTTTAGTTTTTCTGCGCTACCTTTTCACTTCGCTAACGCCAAACGAATGTATTACCAAAAATTGGATATATCTAATTATTGATAAATTTTAATTCCACACAGTGTGAATAACCTCTCCAAAAACCTGCATTACCTGGTCAAGCGTTTCGATACAACGCAGGCAGAACTTGCCTCTTTCGCCGAGGTGAGCCAGAACTCCATATCCAACTGGATCAATGAGATATCATACCGAGCGCACCCGTCATTATCCGCATTCATCAATATTTTGGTATTTCGACCGATGCACTGCTGCTCAAAGACATCGAAAAAAGCAGGCTCATAACAGACGCTCATGTCGAAGAATTCAAACGCCTTGGTAAGACCGGCAGGGAAGCCGGTAAAGTAAAAGCCGTTTCGAAAGAATATTTCAAAGGCATTGACGGGAAGGAATCTACTGTAAGTGAACCCTCCGTGGCCTCCTGGGCGGTAATGACACAACTGAAGCAGATCACGGAAAAAATAGACCAGTTAAAAATTTCCGTGGATGCTATTCCCAGGAAAAAGACTTAGTCGATTACACAAATGTTTTAGCCACAGATGATGTTTCACGCAGAGAACGCAAAGAGCCCGGCTCGCTTGAGAACACTTCGCATAACAGAGTTTCCCACATCGAGCCGGATTGATTTTTTTGTTACTTTTTTTATCAAGATGACCCGTCCTAAAATATGTTGACAACAAAATGCTTTATTATGTCAACACATTTCAAATCTCCCTTTAAACGTAGTCAGAGAGATTATTCCATGGCCTTTAAGCTGACCGTTGTAAACAGTGTTGAAAGCGGTCGGTTTACTTATTTTCAAGCACAACAGCACTACGGTATTCAGGGTAGGTGTACTGTTTTGGTTTGGCTTCGCAAACACGGTACCTTGAACTGGAATTCAACCAAACGACTTAGCGTGTCCTCAGAATCAAAAAAAACGCCAGAACAACGCATTAAGGAATTAGAAGCTTCTTTAGAAGAAGAGCGCCGTAAAGTCTTGTTTTTAAGTACTGCAATGAAAATAGCCGAGCAGCAGTATGGCATGCAGTTTAAAAAAAAATCTTCGTCCAAACGGCAATCCGGCTCCAAAAAGAAAAAAAACTAACCTTGTCATGCTCCTGCCGCCTATTTAGGATCTGCAGGCAAGGTATTTATCAACAACAGGAGCGTGATCGGAGACGTTCCAGAAAATTATCCATGGTTAAACAAATGGTTATGAATATCCGCAGAGAAATGCCAAGAATTGGCACCAGGAAAATCTATTATCTTTTAAAGGATCAGTTGCAGCAGCATCGCATAAAACTGGGCCTGACGGCTTATTTGGCTTTTTAAAGGAAGAGCAACTGCTGATCAAACCCCGGAAAAGTTATACCAAAACCACCTGGTCAAAGCATTGGATGAGAAAGCATCCCAACCTGTTCAAAAGTATTACTCCTAAACGACCAGAGCAGGCTTGGGTAAGTGACATAACTTATGTGAGTTGTAAAGAGGGAACAGTTTATTTGTCTTTAATTACCGATGCCTTTAGCCGAAAAATACTGGGATATAATGTCAGCAGGGATCTGCGAACAGAAGGAGTATTGCAAGCGCTTAAAATGGCAATAAAGAGCAGGAGAAGTGCTTTACCCTTGTTACATCATTCCGATCGCGGATTGCAATACTGTTCAGCACCTTATCACAAATGCTTACCAGCAATGGTATTAAATGTAGAATGACAGAAGCCAACCAGGACTGCTATCACAATGCATTGGCCGAACGAATAAATGGGATACTTAAAGATGAATTTTTGCCACTTTGTCTAACCGATATACCGGAAATGGAAAAGATTGTAGCTCAATCCATTTATATTTATAATAACAAAAGACCGCATCTAAACCTGAAATACAAAACTCCTTCAGAAGTTCATAGACAAACCATTCTTAAATCTGTCAATATATTCTAGGACGAGACAAGACAAAAGTAAGAAGAACATTTCTTGCGCTACAAACTGTTAATTGACACAAATAAGACCCAGCCCGGGTTTCATTAAGATCAACCCTGATCTATTAACGTTCTCTTGGTAAACATTGGTTCCTCGTTTGCCTCCTACTACATTATTAATTCACTTTTAAATTTACAAAACATGAAAAAGATCTTTACCCTTTTGTTCGCTGTTGGAATGGTAGCTGCAGTACAGGCTCAGCCCGGTTCAAGGGATAACCGCGATACACGTCCAGCAACTGACCAGCGCAACGATGACAGGCGCTTTGACAATGACCACAATGCCGATATCAAAATGAATCCTTACGACAGGGACCTGGGTTATAATGACAACGGCAAGTTCGCCAATGAAAGAAGACTGAAGATGGAGATCGCAAGGATCAACCGCGATTATGATCTCAGGATCCAGAAAGTAAAGAACAATTTCTTTATGAGCCGTTTTGAAAAACAACGCCAGGTTCGTTTGCTGGAGCAGAAAAGACAGCAGGAAATACGGATGGCAACGATGACCTCTAAGAAAGGGAATCAAAATAACGGTCGCGGCTTTCCGGATAACCGCAGGTATTAATAGACCACAGAATTTTTATAAGACCCCGCATAGCAGCGGGGTTTTTTTGGGCCACGAATGGACACGAAAGAACACGAAAAATACAGGTTGGCCACAGATGAACAGATATTTTTGGCTGTGCAGAAAATGAACAATACGATAGCATGACCTTTAATAATCTGGTAAGATTAAAAAGAATAAACGACCCCAGAACCCTCCTTCGGAGGGCAGGGAGGCCTTTTACCACAGCCCCCGCTTTGCGGGGGACACAGATTAAACAGCCCACAGATTGCACAGCTGTGTTCATAGACACAACGAATTTACGGCCAGAATAAAAAGGCAAGATTGAACCTTAGCGACAGTAAAAGATTATTTAATCACCGGCTCAACTTAATAAGCCTACGTTTGTTCCATTAAAAAATAAATCAACTATGCCCTCCACAAAAGCCTACGGCGCACAAAGCGCAACATCACCGATAGCTCCATTAACCATCGACAGAAGAGAACCCAAACCGCATGATGTACAGATCGAGATCCGCTACTGTGGCGTTTGTCACAGCGATCTCCATACCGCCCGCAACGAATGGGGCAATGCTGTTTATCCCTGTGTGCCCGGTCACGAGATCGTAGGCGTGGTAACGGCTGTAGGTTCGCATGTAAAAAATTTCAAGGTGGGCGATCGTGCTGGTGTAGGCTGCCTGGTGGACAGCTGCCGCGAATGTGATAACTGCAAGGATGGCCTTGAACAATTCTGCGCCCAGGGAGCCGTGTTCAGCTATGGCAGTCCCGAAAGAGATGGCAGCGGTATCACACATGGTGGTTATAGTCAATCGATCGTAACTCACGAAGATTTTGTATTGCATATATCCGATAAACTTCCTCTCGATGCAGTAGCGCCATTGCTCTGCGCCGGTATCACTACTTATTCTCCATTGAAACATTGGAAAGTGGGCAAAGGAACAAGAGTGGGTATCCTGGGATTAGGTGGTCTCGGTCATATGGGTGTGAAGATCGCCGCAGCTATGGGCGCCGAAGTGACGATGCTCAGTACTTCTGCTTCTAAAGAGAAAGACGCTAAACGATTAGGCGCACACAAGTTTGTTCTCACAAGTGATGAAGCACAGACAAAAGCTGTAACAGGTTATTTTGATTTTATTCTCGATACGGTCTCTGCTGATCATGATTATGCTTTTTATCTCGGTCTTCTCCGCACCAATGGCGTAATGGTTTGCGTGGGTGTTCCGCCCAGTGCAGCACAGGTACCTCCTTTCAGTATCATCTTCGGTCGTAAAAGCCTCGCAGGTTCATTGATCGGTGGATTACCGGAGACACAGGAGATGCTGGACTTCTGCGCGGAACATAATATTGTATCGGATATCGAGCTGATACGGATGGACCAGATCAATGAAGCGTATGAGCGGTTGCTGAAAAGTGATGTGAGGTATAGGTTTGTCATTGATATGGCTACGCTGTAAGTTAGTGGCAAGTGGTGTTTAGCCATGAAAGCACACGGAAAAACACGAAAGAAACACAGATGATTTGCTGACGCAAAATGTTCAGGGAAAATACAGTTTGCAGAGATTTTGAATCACTGTCTCTTTGAATTCTCCTTTCCCCTTTTGGGGGAGAGGAGGCAGAGGTGAGGAGGCCTAATGAAAGGCCAAAAAGTGTTAACTCCCTTAACATCCTCTCCACTCCTCCAACAATACCCATCAATAGCTTCTTTCTGTCGACGAACGGATCAGTATCCCCGGTTGGTCGACAAGTTCCTTTCAACCACAACAGGTACCTGTCTGCCACAACAGCAGCGCATTTTATCCATTTAAGAAAATCCATGGCGATCATCAGCGCTAGGTTTGTGGTGATCAAATTTTAAATCATCAAAAGTATAGCCATGAAAAAATTAATTAAAAAATGGACGATCGCTGCCGCAATGCTGATGCTGGCCGGCATCTCTTCCGCACAAAACGGGAAAAAAGAGGAAACAGCTCCCTGGGTTTCGGAAAAAGGTTACTGGGTGATCGAGACTAATGTAAAAACACCGCTGCAGCACATCGTCCGCTTTTATACCAATGAAGACGTACTGGTGTACACCGAAAAAGTAGAAGGCATCCGGCTGAACCCTGACAAAAGAAAAGTAAAGATGAAACTGAAAGAAGTACTGGAAACATCGGTAGTTGCCTGGGAGAAAAGCAAGATTCCTGAAACGGATAAAAACTATGTAACAACAGTGTTGAAATAATGTGAGTGTGTAAAAATGTGGAGATGTGGAAATGAATGTTACAATGAGACCATTTCCACATTCTCACATTCGCCACATTTCCACATTTACCCACCGTTCGTCGCCCAAAACCCGCCGTATGACGATATTCACAGTTACTGCAACCCAAAACATGGGAATGGGTGTTAATTTTATGTCCGCACACATGAAGCAGCACCCCTTCATATTCTCCGATGAAAGAAAATGGCGCATCCGCAGGCACCTGGCATTCTGGGTTTTCTGGTGGTTGTTCCAGGGCTTCCTTTATTCGTTTATCGTGCTCAGGATCTCGTCGGATTATTTTGTGCAGCTCCCGGTTTCCATCATGGAGTCGTTCTTTTTCATGGTTAACCATATTTTCCTCGCATACGGGCTGATGTATTTCGTGATCCCGCGGTTCTTATTAAAACAACGCTATTTGCAAACGGCAGCATGGACCCTGCTCCTTTTCTTTTTCACGGCCTGTCTCTCTACATTCATGAGTATCGTGGTGATCCCGCCGGTACGGGAACTTATTTTTGGAATAGCTAATCCTATTCCGTTCCGGCCCCGCGCAACAACCATCTTTCTTTCTTTGCTGGCCGGGTTAAGAGGAGGCATTACGATCGGTGGCATTGCCGCTGCCATCAAACTGATGAAATACTGGTATGTAAAAGAACAGCGTAACCTCCAGTTGCAAAATGAGAATACCGCCGCGCAACTCCAGTTACTGAAAGCACAGGTACACCCGCATTTTTTATTCAATACCCTTAATAATATTTATTCCTATACACAGACCACCGCTCCTGTTGCCGCAGGAATGGTATCAGGACTTTCGGACCTTTTGCGTTTTATGCTCTATGAAGGTACACAGCCACTGGTCCCTCTTGCCAGGGAGATCACGATGGTAAAGGATTATATCAGCCTGGAGAAGATCCGGTATGGTAATAAATTGGAACTTCATCTCGACCTGCCGTCAGCAACAAACGACCTTTATATTGCGCCTTTGTTGCTCTTACCATTGGTAGAGAATTGTTTTAAACACGGTACCAGCAATATGCTCGAGCAACCTTGGATCAACCTGCAGATCAGTATCCGCGATAAACAGATGCAAATGAAACTGATCAACGGGAAAGCGGTCAGTCCCGGGAATAATTCACCGCATAAAGGGATCGGTATTCAAAACGTGGAAAAACGTTTATCCTTATTGTATCCCGGGAAATATGAACTGATCATCACCGAAGAAGAAGAAGTATTTATTGTGAACCTGAAGATAGAACTGGAAACAAAAAAGATGGAAAGCAGTAAGTCCTTAACCAACCAACCTGTGCATGCATGAGATAAAGACGATACGATGTTTGATCGTGGATGATGAACCCCCTGCAAGAGAGATCATCCGCCGGTATGTCCGGGAACTACCGACACTGGAACTTGCCGGTGAATGTGCCAATGCATTGCAGGCATTCACCCTGTTACAACAACACCCGGTCGATCTTATTTTTTTAGATATCCGCATGCCTCAGCTGAACGGGAATGATTTCCTGAAGACATTGAAGAATCCACCCAAAGTGATCTTTACCACGGCGTATCCTGACTATGCATTGGAAGGTTATGAACTGGATGTGGTGGATTACCTGGTAAAGCCGATCCCTTTTGAACGCTTCCTGAAAGCAGTGAATAAAGCTTATCCTAATGGGACCGCAAGACCCGCTACGATTGCCATTGCAGAAGAAAAGAAGAGCGAGGCCTTCGTGTATTTCCGGGCGGACCGCAAAATGGTGAAAGTGATGCTCTCGGATATTTTATATATCGAAAGTATGAAGGATTATATCAAAGTATTTACGCCCGGCGCCACGATCATTACCAAACAATCCATCAGTTCGGTAGAAGAAATGCTCCCGGAAACCTCCTTTGTACGGGTACATCGTTCGTATATTGTTTCGCTGAATAATATCAAAACATTTACATCCGAACTGATTGAGATCGGGGATACGGAGATACCGATAGGGAAATTGTATAGGAATGGGGTGATGAAGATATTGCAGTGAGCGGGTGGATAGCGGAAGGTTGGCTACGAAAGCACACAAATACACACGAAAAATACAGGTTAGCCACAGATGAACGCAAATGAACACAGATGATTTGTCCACTCGCAGAGTCCCGGGGACAGGGCCCTGCGGGCTGGCGCAAATTGTTTCAGGAAATACAGTTTCACGCGGCGCTCGCAACGAGCAACGGTCGCAGCGAACGTCACACCAGGGCACGAAAGTGTGCTGATGCAAAATGAAGCGGCCACTAATAACACGAAAGGACTTACGGCCTGGAGCATTAGGAAAATTTCCAGTGCCTTTTTTTCAACGAACACGGTCATTGAGGCGAATGGAATTCTCCCGTCGAAAAATCAGCACTTCCATGAACTACGCATAACATGCAGCAGAGTCTGCAAACCTAAGCGCATGTAAATCGGAGTTTCCCCGTGCGGGGTCGTTAACGGAAACTTCCGAATAACAGAATTTGCGCATCGACCCGGCTTGATTTTTTGGTTCTTTTTGTATCAAGAGGTGTCTATATACGTGTTAGACCTCCTTCTTCTGAGGATTTTTCCAAGATATAACCAGTTCTAGGCTGTTATCTGAATTTGCATATAAATAGTAGCCATTATCCTTCAACCATTTCCTAGTTCCTTCCTTCAATGTGTAAATATCTCCATCCTTTTCAGAGTAAGGGACAATAATGAAAACACTACCATTATTAACAGCGGCTTCTATAAGAGGTAATAATTTGTCTATCTCTTTTTGAGCATTCTCAATAGACTTCCTTCTCGCTTCTTCTGCATTCATAAAATGCTTAGTTTGATGTCTGGAGAGATTCCCCCTTTTGATTTCTAAGTTCGGCCAACTTTATCGAAATTACAATAGCAGTTAAAAACGCTATGTACTCTTTTGAAGCAGGTTTCTTAAATAGACTATTCCGCAAACCAGTAATAGATATATAGCCTCTAAATATGTAGCAAAGGACAAAATTAAACAGTCTCTTATAATGAAGGTTTGGAAGATTATCTTCTATAAACTTATCAATTAGCTTATAGCCTAAATAGATTAATATTATAGCAAACCAATTCATTTTATTATTTTAAACCATTGAATAAATGGGCAATACTACAAATTCATGATAGCGTTCCTGCGGTTCTCTTTCTTCTATCCATTGCATAGCTTCATGTTCCATGTCGAAGGAGTTGTTGCCTTCTCGGATAGCAACTAAGGTAGAACCAGCTACCCCAAATGCACCCCCTTCTCTTACAATCCTAAAGACCTTATAAACAGTAGTTAGTTCCATATTATTTTTTTTGTGATTTTTTCTTTTTGAGAGGCTTTGGATTGCCTTTTACTGATGCAGCCATAATATTATGAAATAGACTGGATGCCTCTTTAGCTGACTTCTTTTTAACTGCTTTTGCCATAAACAAATTTACAAAAAGTATATCACGAATAAACCTAAAAGCCTCCGCCATTTACAGGCCGTATAGCCTGTGGTGACGAGGGCTAAACCCGAAGGTTTGCGGAAAGAGAGGCATTCGAACCCGAACTATTGCTAGAAACCCGATTTTAAGTCGAGCGCATTTACCATTCTGCCATCTCTAAATTGGCGTTGACCATTTTAGGGATGTCGTTTAGAACGGCAAATCGTCTTTAGGGTCTATAACAACCGTATTTTCTGTATCGTTAAATAAATTTTTTTGAACAGGTCTAGGAGGCGGCAATTGCGGCAACTCTCTTATATCAATATGGAGCTGTCCAAATGCTTTTACCTCCGGGACCAGCATCAAAGGCCGAACCAGGGTGAGCCATATGGCCGATAAACAAATGAAAACACTACTCCATTTATCAGCTCAATGCGCTATCCGGTATAATAAAGAACTACGTGAGTTTTATTTAAAACGAACTGCTAATGGGAAATCAAAGATGAGCACCATCAACATCATCAGAAACAAGCTCGTTTACAGAATGTTCGCAGTCATTAAACGACAAACACCATTCTCAGACAATTACTTACACGCAGCCTAAAATCATTTTTGGATATTAAATCAACTTAGAATACAAAAAGAACAAAGTCATTTAATTTCATAACCTCTTTTAAAATAACAACCAATTCCTTCCCGTTCAAATCCACCGGATCGCCGTGCATTTACCAAAATCCGCAATGTAATTCTACGAGGATCCTGTCGCCGCTATATAGAACTACGTAGTCCTTGCTAAAATCATTTGGTATTAACCGAAATCAGAAGACATGTTTTTTGTCCAGGTCTGACCAATCCGTGACTTTTATGTCCTGAATCCAATACCTGTGAAAAACCAACATTCAGGTTCCTATAAAAGATTAGTCATATGAAAACCGAACACCAAATGAACATGCCTGCCACGCAGGCAGATCGCCGCTCAGTCATGAACGGCAGCCGCCATCCTTCCTCCACCACAAGGCTAAGCGATAAAGCATTTTACCTGATCGCCCTGGCCATCCTGCTGCGCAGGTCCGCTGAACCCGGAACATTGCAGCGATACCAGGTACCCGGCGAACATATACGGGTACCAATAAGAGGATGATCCCTTTTACAAACAACCAGACAAATCCAATACCCTTTGAAAAGACCGAATCCGTCCCTTAATTTTTTTAAACCTTGCTTATGAGTATGCGTCAGTTGAAGATCAGCCGCTCCATCACCAACCGGGAGTCGGAAAGCCTCGAACGGTATCTCAGGGAGATCAACCGGATCGAACTGATATCTGCAGAAAAAGAAATGGAACTGTTCCCGTTGATCCGCAAGGGCGACAGGACTGCACTCGACCTGCTGACCCAGGCCAACCTTCGCTTTGTAGTATCCGTGGCAAAACAATACCAGCACCAGGGTCTTTCTTTATCCGACCTGATCAACGAAGGCAATATCGGGCTGATCAATGCCGCTAAAAAATTCGATGAGACAAAAGGTTTCAAGTTCATCAGCTATGCCGTCTGGTGGATCCGCCAGGGCATACTCCAGGCACTGGCCAACGATTCGCAACTGATCCGCATTCCCCATAATAAAAGAGTGCTCGGTAACCAGATCCATAAAGCGAATGCCTTACTCGAACAAACACTGGAAAGACCCGCCACTGCTGAAGAACTGGCCGAAGTCCTGAACATGGACGCGGAAGAAATATCCTTACGCATGAACCTGCCCGCCCGGCATGTAAGTCTCGATACACCGCTTTCAGACAATGAAGAGAACAGCCTGCTCGATGTGCTGGAAAATAAAGACGGGGTACATGGTTATGAACAAACTTCCTTCGATGGTTCATTGAAAACAGAAGTGGAACGGGTAATGCAAACACTTACTGCCCGCCAGAAAGAAATACTCTGTTGTTTTTTCGGCATCAGCATCACCTATCCCATGAGTCTCGATGAGATCGCCAGTAAATATGACCTGACCCGCGAAAGGGTAAGACAGATCAAGGACAAAGCATTGATGCTGCTGAGAAAAAAAGAGACCTATCATTTATTGAAAGGTTTTCTCGGGGCGTAGTTGACTTCCTGGTAGAGCCCTGCGGGCTGACATATTAGAACACTGAAAAGCTTAGCCGCAAAGACAGGAAGTCGCGAAGGTGCACAAAGAAAATCCTGGCGCCCTTTCGTTTTCGCGATTAAACACCAGGGCCAGGTATTAGTTTTTATTTTCATCTCACGGTAAT
This sequence comes from Chitinophagaceae bacterium, assembly GCA_036009775.1. GTDB lineage: Bacteria > Bacteroidota > Bacteroidia > Chitinophagales > Chitinophagaceae > JJ008. Next base: position 22,832 of record DASYLC010000117.1, on the reverse strand, counting down.
TATACCATCTTCCTCCATAAAAACACTTAGTAAACATTCGGGAATACATTTAAACCATATCGGTTTACCCTGTCTGTTTTGCGATCCCCGTTAATTTTCGTAAATTTTCTTTCCGTATCCCGGACCCAGAGCTGAATTGTGCCACCGGCAATGGTCCCGCTGAAAACCGTCCCGTCTAAACCAACATTGTAACCAGGATTTGTTTTAAACGATAACTAATCCCTGTGATCTTCAATGGATCACAGGGACCAGGATATACCAGCCAGGCTTAGCATGAAAGGAATTACCAGGCACATCACCCAGGCAGCTGCAGTCATAACTATACTCATAGCTATGCTGATCCTTGGCAGCTGGATCTTTACGGCAAAGGACAGCACTATTCCCGGGCTCGTCAAATTCAACACCGGAGCCTGCTTACTGCTCGCATCCATTGCTCTTTTATTTTTGAATCGTGAAAAGACAAACAGGACCACGGCATTAATTGCAACAATTTGTTCACTGATCGTCCTGCTGACCGGTTCATTGACACTGGCTGAATATATTTTCTCAACTGATCTCGGTATCGACCAACTGCTCTGGAAAGAAACAAACCCTTCACCCGCAACGCTGCATCCGGGCAGGATGGCATCGCTGACCGCCACTCTTTTTATACTGCTCAGCGTTTCCCTGCTGCTGGTACGCAAAAAAAAACTGCATTCGCTGATCCAGGTCATCCTTATCACCGGGTTTGTGATCCTGTCGATCTTCTTCCTGTACTATCTTACTCAAACCGATAACGAACGGTTCTCCGTTCTCAGACCCGTTTCCCTGCATACCAGCTTTACATTACTGATCCTTTATATTGGAGCCTTCTTCAGTTACCCGCTGCGTTATCTCCGCTTCTCTATCCAGAAAAGAATGGCTGCTTTTTTCTCTTACGCCGTCCTGCTGTTGCTCATTGTATTTTTTGCTGAGCGCCAGAATACCCGCCGTTTCAGCGATACAGCCCGTTTGGTGGATCATACGAACATTGCATTGTTGCAAAACCTGGAAGTGAAAAGCCTGGCACAGGAGATCGAAAGCTCTACCCGCAGTTTTGTTATCTCGGCGAATGATGAACAGCTGGTCATCTTTGATAAAGCAGTATCACAGATCCACCAGGCCGTACAGCGACTGCGGGAGACAACAAAAGATAATCCCCGGCAACAGCAACGTATCGATTCACTGGACCAATTGGTGAGCACTAATATTGAATTAAGACAACAGGTGATACGGATACGGAGAACGGAAGGTTTTGCCGGTGTTGAACAATTCTCCCCGACAGGCGCCAGGAAAAATAAAATGAATGAGCTGCAATCGCTGATCACAGCGATCGAATCGGAAGAAAAACAATTGCTGGCCAAACGAAAGTTGGAAAATGAACTCAGCATTAACGATTCTTCCAGGGTCATCGTCCTCTTCCAGCTGATTACAGCCCTGCTGCTGCTCGGGGCCTTCCTGGTGATCTATTATAATATACGGCTACGCAATAAAGCAGAGAAAGAGATCAAGTCGCTGAACGAGAACCTCGAAAAAAAGGTAGAAGAAAAGACAAACGAACTGCTGAAGAATGAACTGCATTTTCGTCATATCCTCGATAATCTCCTCGAGGGTGCGCAGATCTTGGGCTTCGACTGGAAATACAGGTACGTGAACGATGCATTTCTCAAACACAGTAAATATAGCCGGGAAGAACTGGTGGGTCATACCGTGATGGAAAAATATCCGGGAATCGAAAAGGCACCGATCTACCGTGTCTATAAAAAATGTTTTGAAGAACGGGTGGCCGTCCATCTCGAGAATGAATTTGTGTTCCCGGATGGATCGATGGGATGGTTCGAACTCAGCTTTCAACCCGTACCCGAAGGCATATTTATTCTTTCAGTAGACATTACCCCGCGAAAACAGGCTGAATTATTGCTGAAAGAATTGAATGAAGCGCTGGGCCGGCGGGCAGCCGAACTCCAGTCGTCGAATACGGAACTCGAACGCTTTGCCTATGTGGCTTCACATGACCTGCAGGAACCATTGCGGATGGTGAGCAGTTTTCTTCATTTGCTGGAAAGAAAAATGGAAGGACGGCTGGATGAAGCGGGCAGGCAATACATCGGGTTTGCGGTAGATGGCGCGGAGCGGATGAAAAAGCTGATCCAGGACCTGCTGGAATATTCAAGGGTGGGTACCAGCAAGGAAAGCATGACGGAAGTGGATTGCAATGAGGTGATGAATACGGTTCGTTCCATGCTTTCGCTTTCGATCACGGAGATAAAAGCATCCGTATTTGTAAAAAAATTGCCTGTTATCAGGGCCGTACAGCCGCAAATGATCCAGCTCTTTCAAAACCTGGTGGGCAATGCATTGAAATACCACGGTGAAACGCTCCTGGTAGTGGAAATAGGCTGTATTGAAAAAGGACCGATGTGGGAATTCTATGTAAAAGATAACGGTATCGGTATCGACCCGAAATTCTTTGAGAAGATCTTTATCATTTTCCAGCGGCTGCATAATAAAACGGATTATGCGGGAACGGGTATCGGGTTGTCCATCTGTAAAAAGATAGTGGAGAAACATGGCGGTGCGATACGTGTTGAATCGGAGCCCGGGAACGGCAGTACTTTTTATTTCACCTTACCTAAAAAATAAACCGATGAAAAAAGAGATCCACATTCTGCTGATCGAAGACAATGAAGGCGATATCGTGCTGACCATCGAAGCCTTGAAAGAAGCAAGGATCAGTAACACGATCGATGTGGTACGGGATGGTGAAAAAGCCATGGAGTTCCTGCGGAAGGAAGGAGAGTTCAGCAATGCTTCCACTCCCGACCTGATCCTGCTCGATATCAACCTGCCCAAGATCGATGGGAAGGAAGTGCTCGCCAATATCAAGAACAGTGAAACGCTGAAAGTGATACCGGTGGTGATGCTGACCACATCGGATTCCGAGAAAGATATTTTTGACTCGTATCATAGCCATGCTAATTGTTATATCACCAAGCCTGTCGGTTTCCAGAGTTTTATTGAAGTGATCCATACTATCAAGGATTTCTGGATAACGATCGTACAGCTTCCCAAAACATCGCACCCATGATCGCTGAAAAAAAATTAAAGATGCTGGTGGTAGAAGATAACCCCGGCGACTATGCGCTCCTGGCCGAATATCTCCGGATGAGCCAACTGCCACCGCGTGAGACTGTCCATGCTGACAGTATCGGCGCGGCCGCCTCATTGATCAGGAAGAACGACTTTGATATTGCCTTGCTGGACCTTTCCTTACCAGATAGCTCTGGTATCGATTCGGTGATCACGCTTGACAGGTTATTGCCTCAGACACCGATCGTTGTTTTCTCGGGGCAGACCGATGTAGCTGTTGCCAGGGAAGCGATCTCGCTGGGTGCCCAGGATTACCTGGTAAAAGGCGAGTTCGATGAAAAATTACTGGGCAAGATCGTGCATTACAGTATCGAACGTAAAAGGATGGTGGAAAAACTCCGGCAAAGCAATGAACGATACGAGTTCGTCAACAAAGCAACGCTGGATACGATCTGGGAATGGCGCTTCGGCCCTGACAGCGGCTCCTGGGGAGATGGCATTATCAATACATTCGGTTATAAAGAGTCGGATGTGCAATACGGTAATGAATGGATGAAAAAATATATCCATCCCGAGGACCGGGACCGTGTGAACAAGGGATTGAAACAAAGTATAGAGGCCAGTCACCAGCACTGGCAGGATGAATACCGTTTTCGCTGCGCGGATGGCAGCTATAAAGATGTATATGATCGGGGCTTTATTTTATATGATGAAAAAGGTGAACCCGCCCGCATGATCGGGGCTATGACCGATATCACAGAGAAAATGATCCTGGAAAAAAAATTGGCCGAGCAGGCATTGAAACAACAAAAGATACTGACCGAAGTAACGATACAGGCGCAGGAAAAAGAAAGGAATCAGCTGGGAAAAGAGTTACATGATAATATCAACCAGGTACTGGCAACGATCCGTATGTTTTTGGGGATGTATACGGAAAGCGGTGGCAAAAGACCCGATCTCATCACCAAAAGCATGAGCAATGTCAGCTATGCCATGGAAGAGATCCGTAAATTATCCAAATCACTGGTGGCGCCATCGTTGGGGGATATCGGGCTTACCGATGCACTCGAAGAACTGGTGGAGGAAATGAACCTGGTGGGGAAGGTACAGGTGGAACTGGTCATCCAGCTTAGCGAGGAAAAGATCGACAAGAATATGGAGCTGATGTTGTACAGGATCGCACAGGAGCAATTGAATAATATCCGTAAATATGCCAGCGCTCAAAAAGCGGTGATCACATTACGGACAGAAGCCGGCAACCTTTTCTTTTCGATAGCTGATAATGGTCTTGGGTTTGATCCCGCGGTAAAGGCCCGGGGTATCGGTTTGAAAAATATCAGCAGCCGGGTGGATTTTTATTCGGGGTCTATGGATATTATTGCAGCACCGGGGAAAGGTTGTAGTATTGAGATCAATATTCCTTTATCATAAAAAAAGGGTATGAGTAAAATTTCTGTTTTTATAGTCGAAGATCACCAGATGGTAAGAGAGATGTGGGTGCAGTTGTTCTCCGGAAGAAAGGAGATCGAAGTGGTGGGAGAGAGCGGTAACCCCGGCGAAGCCGTTGAGATGATCAAATCCAAAAGACCCGATATCGTATTGCTTGATATCAATCTTCCCGGCTCTTCGGGTATGGAGCTGGTGCCGCTGATCAGGAAATTTGCGCCGGGCAGCAAGATCATCGCTGTCTCGATGCACAATCAGCCCGCTTACACGAAAAAAATGCTGCAGCTGGGTGCGCTGGGTTATGTGACCAAGAACTCTTCACATGAAGAGATCTTTAAAGCGATCGAAACGGTGATGAAGGGCAAGACCTATGTATGCATGGAAATACGAAATATCCTTTCCGACCAGGCATTGCAGGATGAACCTTCGGGACCCGATGTAAAGGAGTTGTCCATAAGAGAGATCGAGATCATCCGGCTGATCAAGGAGGGGCTTTCTTCCAAAGAGATCGCAGCCCGTCTGCATATCTCTATCCGGACGGCCGAAGTACACCGGCATAATATCCTGAAAAAACTGGGGTTAAAGAACACGGCTTCGCTGATCAGCTTTATTAATACAACGGATCTTTCATTTTAAGGCTAAGAGTCTAAAAAGAGTAGAAAGAGTTTAAAGGAGGGAGTCTCCCGTGCTGTATTTCATTCAGATCGTTCGGGTGCCTCTTTTTCTCTTTTCCCTCTTTTTAGACTCTTAGCCACTACTATTATTTCACACAATCTCCTAGTATAAACTACGTAATCGTTTAAAATTCCGGAGGCCGGATAAGCCTCAAAGCCCCGTCCCGGTTAATTTTGCACTATCCGTTTATCCTCATCCATATCATATTATCTTAACTCTCCTGGCAGTGGCGGTGAATTGCGAATAACCGACTCTGTCATGCTAAAGCCAATTACAGTATTAGTTGCTGACGACAATTTCCATATCCGGGAAAGCCTGCGTTTATTGCTGGAATCTCATGATTATATTCAACTGGTAGGCGAAGCAAAAAATGGAGAAGAAGCCATTGCCCTTGCCGCGGAACTTCAGCCAGATATTATCCTGATCGATATCAATATGTCGCCGGTAAATGGGTTTGAAGCCACCCGCAAGATCGTCAAACAAAATCCCTCCAGTAAGATTATTGCTCTTTCCCTGCATAATGAAGTTTCGTATTGCAGGAATATGTTACGCCTGGGAGCAAAAGGTTATGTGACCAAGAGTTCGCCCTACAATGAGATCATTATCGCGATCACCGAAGTGGCAGCCGGCGGAAAGTATATTGATAAGAATATTCCGGGGATCAATTAACTGATCCCAGAGACCGAACTGATCAGCTTTGCATGGGGAATATTGAATTTCTCTTTTACCTGTTCAACCAGGCCTTCCCGCACGACCAGCAGAATCTTTACCTTTCTTGTTGAAATCACTTCCTGCATGACCCTGTGAAATCCTTCTTCTCGTAGCTCCATTGGTCCGATCTCATCGATGATCAGCCAGCCGGGTTTATTTATTACAGCTCTTACCAACTGTATCGCTTTATCAAAACCTTTTTTGCTGAATACAAATCTTCCCACGTTCAGAACATTCTCTTCTCCTTCTGCAGCTTCCATCGGGAATTGTTCTTTTGTATGCGCATTCATAAATACCCGTTGCCCGTTAATGACAGGGGTGAGAATGCCATAGACATCGGTTCTTCGGGCGGACCAACTGACCAGGGATGTTGTTTTACCATTGCCAATCGGTCCGGTGACAATAAAGATCCCATCCCCGGTGCCCATCCCCGGACTGGAGAAGGGAGAGAGCGCATTCACCAAAACCATTTTCACAAAGACACCCATGCGTTTTCTTCCTTTGTTTCCTGCGGTCTGCTTCCAGCACTGCGAAAGCAGGGTCCGTGTGGAAGGCAACATATCCAATACTTCCGCTACATCCTGTTTTGACTGCCCTTTCTTTTTATCAAGCCACTTGGGCAACAATTGTTTGATCAAAGGACCAATAATAAATATCCATGCCAGTATGATAATGAGAGAGCGCAGGAATATTTTCAGCGAAATATGCGAAGGCAATAGCGGTGTCCCGATCTTAAAATAAGATTGTACGTATAAAGCGATCAGTAGTAGCCATACAATGAACATACCTGCTTTAAAGCGCTTTCTTTTTTTGGAGGGCTTTGGTAATTCAATCGTTGATGTGTCAGTACCGGTAATTTCAAATCGTTTATCCTTCCGCCACCGCTCTATCTTTTGAGGCAGTGCCGATGCCCACCAGCCAACCAGCAGACCCGTGACCAGGTGCAGGAAGACATACGCCGTTCCGATCAGTAAACTGTAATTGGTCGTGTTTTTTTGTTTGGTCAGGCCATTGATAAAATCATTGATGACTTTCCAGAGATCATTCCCATAAACAATTGTCAGCACCAGGATACGCTGCAATCCCGATTCCAGTAAGGCCAATACCGCCAGCAGGATGCAGGAAAAACGAAAGAATTTTTTATTACGGAAAAGGAGCTCGCCCGATAAACCCTGGAAGAATACAGCTATATAAGCCGGTGGAGGCGCTTGCGGGCTTAGCATCATCTTAAATATGGCGACAATGATCGTGGCTTTGATGATAGCGCCTCTTACAGGAACATACCATGCGATCAGGCAAATACAAATGACCGCGGCGCTCCCAACAACCAGTCCCGATACCGGTATCCTGAATCCATGAATGATCCCACCGAGCATGGCTTCGCATAGTACCCATATTGCGATGAGACGGTAATAAGGGCCCCCTGCTTCCCGGGAGAGGTTCTGACCCGTTTTATCTTGAATATCGTTCAATGATTTCGGCTTGTTTATTACTGCGGAATTGCTGGAGTTTGCGTTAACTTTATTCGCATATCATAAAGATAACTTGATACGTTTTATACTTAACGAAAAGACAATTGCTACTGATTTACCTGCGGGTACGGTCCTGCTGGACCTTATCCGCTATCAGGAGCATCTTACCGGTACCAAGATCGGTTGCCGTGAAGGTGATTGCGGGGCCTGTACGGTATTGGTGGGTGCGCTTGTTGATGGAGAGCTCCGCTATGAATCAATGACGAGTTGTTTGCTGCCGCTCGGAAATGTGAATGGTAAACATATTGTGACGGTTGAAGGCACAAACATGATGGCTGCGCTCAACCCCATGCAACAGGCCATGGCTGATGAAGGTGCTACACAATGCGGGTTCTGCACTCCGGGTTTCGTGGTATCGCTTGCCGGTTTTTGTTTAAGTGATAAAGAAGCTTCCCAGGCCAATGCCATCGCGGCCATGGATGGAAATATCTGCCGCTGCACCGGATACAAATCCATCGAAAGAGCCGCAGCCAGGGTAACGGAGCTGATGAAAGAAAGAAAAGGAGAAGACCCCATCGCATTTACAGTAAGAAAAAAAATGCTACCTGAATATTTCACCAGTATAAAAGAAAGACTTTCCGATCTCACGATTCACGACTCACGATTCACGACTCACGACTCACGACTCACGACCGTCGGCGGCGGCACTGATCTCTACGTCCAGAAGCACGACGAAATGACCCATGCCCCCATCCATTTTGTTTTTGATGATCCTGCCTGGAATGGTATACAGAAAGAAGGCAACACGTGCATCATAGGAGCGTCGGCTACCGTGACCGATCTGAAAGACTCTGCCATCATCAATGAAGCGTTCCCCGGTTTTCAGCGTTATGCAAAACTGGTCTCTTCCACACCGATCAGGAATATGGCAACCATCGCCGGGAATTTTATCAACGCTTCCCCTATCGGCGATCTCACGATCTTTTTTTTAGCACTGGATGCGCAACTGGTATTAAGTGATGGCAAAACAAAAAGAGAACTGCCTTTACGGAAATTATACAAGGGTTATAAAACACTGGATAAACAGCCGGGAGAATTTATTGAACAGATCCGTTTTGAGTTACCGGGCAACGATACATTTTTTCATTTTGAAAAAGTGAGTAAACGAACTCATCTCGATATTGCCAGTGTAAACTCTGCGATCCGTTTAGAAATAAAAGACGATACAATAACGGATGCCGGGGTTTCTGCCGGTGGTGTAGGACCAGTACCGCTATTCCTCGAGAAGACATCGGCGTTTTTGACAGGAAAGAAAATTTCTGAAGAGACCGTCAATGAAGCGATCGGTATCATGCACACCGAGATCTCGCCGATCAGTGATGCAAGAGGGACAAAGGAGTATAAGAAATTATTGTTGGGGCAATTAATAAAAATATTTGGCAACGAATTGACAGAAAAAAACACGAACCGTGTTTCGTGATCATTTTCTGTCGTGCGGTTTTGTGGCAAAAAAGCAATGAAGAACATCGATTCATACACACACCTGCGGGGCGAGTCCGTTTACCTGGATGATATCCCGGTATTGAACGGAACGCTGTATGCGTCTGTTTTTGATTCGCCCGTTGCTCATGGAAAGATCAGTTCGCTGGATACCAGTGAAGCCGCAGCCATGCCCGGTGTGGTGAGGATCTTCACCGCAAAAGATATTCCCGGGGAGAACCAGATCGGTGGCATTGTCCCGGATGAAGAATTACTGGCCGGTAAACATGTTCATTTCTGTGGTATGCCTGTTGCACTGGTGGTCGCCACTTCGGATGAGATCGCTAAAGCTGCCGTAAAGAAAATAAAGGTCGTCATTGACTCATTGCCCGTCATTACTGATCCAAGGGAAGCTAAAGAAAAAGGAGAACTGATCATACCGCCCCGGACATTTAAACTGGGTGATAGTTCAGCTGCCTGGCCGCAATGCGAATATATTTTTGAAGGCAGGGCTGAAACTAACGGACAGGAGCATCTGTATATCGAAACGCAGGGAGCTTATGCTGCGCCACAGGAAAACGGGGCTATCCGTATCTATTCTTCTACACAGGGACCGACAGCGGTTCAACGAACAGCTGCAAGGGTTTTAGGGATGTCCATGAATTTTATTGAAGTAGACACCACCCGTCTCGGCGGCGGCTTTGGAGGCAAGGAAGACCAGGCTACGACATGGGGTGTTATGTGCGCACTGGCGACCTTTCATTTAAAGAAACCCGTTAAATATTCATTGCACCGGATGGAAGACATGCGGATGACGGGCAAAAGACATCCTTACTCTTCCGACTTTAAGATCGGCCTCAATAAAGATCTGAAGATAATCGCTTATGAAGCGACATTCTATCAGAACGCGGGCGCTGCTGCCGACCTTTCGCCCGCAGTGATGGAAAGAACACTATTCCATTGCAACAATTCTTATTTTATTCCGAATGTCACCGCCACGGCCTATAGTTGCCGTACCCACCTTCCTCCCAATACCGCTTTCCGTGGTTTTGGCGGACCACAGGGAATGTTTGTGATCGAAGCCGCTATAGCGAAGGCGGCGGAACACCTGGGAATTCCTGCCACTAGCATCCAGCAAAAGAATTTATTACATACAGGTGATGAATTCCCCTATGGACAAAAAGCGGAAAGCGAAGCAAATGAATGCTGGGATAAGACCAATGAACTTTATGATATCGGGAAATTGCAGAAAGAAGCAGCGGCATTCAATGATGCCAACAAGTTATATAAGAAAGGGATCGCATTGATGCCGATCTGTTTCGGCATCTCTTTTACCAAGACGCTGATGAACCAGGCAAGATCGCTGGTACATGTGTACACTGATGGAAGTGTGGGAATCAGCACCGGTGCCGTGGAGATGGGGCAGGGCGTGAATACAAAAATGCTCCAGGTCGCTGCGAAAGTTTTCTCGATCGATCCCTCAAGAATAAAAGTAAATACGACCAACACCTATCGCATTGCCAATACTTCTCCTACCGCAGCAAGTGCCGCGGCAGATCTGAACGGCAAAGCCACGGAGATCGCCTGCAGGGAAATATTGAAAAGACTGCAGCAGGTGGCCGTAGAAGAAAAAATTCTCATCGCCGATATCGGCAAAACAGAAATTCCTCCTTTTGAAATAAAAGAAGAATGGATCTATGTCAATGGCAAAAAAACCGAATGGACCTGGAACAAACTGGTGATGGCTGCTTATATCAAAAGAATAAGTCTGTCCGAACTCGCCCATTATACACCACCGGGTATTCATTTTGATGCCACCAAAGAAAAAGGCCATCCCTTTGCTTATCATGTGTATGGAACGGCTATTACAACCGTTATCATTGATTGTATGCGGGGCACTTATGAAGTGGATTCGGTAAAAGTGGTGCATGATTTCGGCAGCAGCATGAACACGATGATCGACATGGGACAATGCGAGGGCGGCATTGTACAGGGGATCGGCTGGATGACGATGGAAGAGATCGTTTATGATAAAGAGGGAAAGCTTCGTAGCAATGCATTGAGCACCTATAAAGTGCTGGATATTTATTCAGTTCCCAAAGAAATAACGATCCATCCGTTGGAAACAGAGAAGAACAATCTGGCTATCTTTCGCAGCAAAGCGGTTGGTGAGCCGCCGCTGATGTATGGTATCGGGGCTTATTTTGCTTTGCGAAATGCAGTGAAAGCATTCAACCCTGCTGCGATCATTCCTTATGATGCGCCGATGACACCGGAGAAAGTATTAATGAGTCTATACAGTAACGGATAATAAATGACCTGCGAACACCTCTACCCGCTTGAAAAAGTATTGGCCCGAACTGGCATTAAAGAAGTCTACCGCGGCCAGCCCTGGAGCGATAACTGCCGCGAATGGGTCTATTATGATTGTTTGTTCACTGACCTTGAAAAAACAAGAGAACATTTTAATCTCGATAAAGAGCTTGTACAAATTCATTCACATCTCGGCACGCATGACGGACAAGAACACGGCCTTGTCTGTACCCAATGCAAAGACGGGATCATGGGCATGCACCCGGATATGGTGAAAAGAAGTTTTTCGCCCATTAGGCAATTTGAATGATCAATCAATTTATCATGAAATACCTTTTTATTATTTTATTTTTCATCCCGCTATTCGCAGCTGCACAACCCAATTGCAAAACCGCGCCGGTGGAAATTTTTATTGTAAAAGCAAAAGAAAGTGAAAAAAAGATTGCCCGGACCAAAGGCCGGATAATGGTTGTGCCTGTAGGCGATTTTGACGATAGCAGTCTGCTGTATATAAATGATGTCCTGATCTTCGCGCGGTATCTCCAAACCGACCCGCTGTTTAGTCATTCCCACTATTCAATCTCCGTTAGCAAGAAAGCTGCTAATGGAAAAGCTTTACTTAAAATGTGGTTGTGGAATAAAAAGATCTGTTTTACGTCACCTGTCAATTTTAAATACCCGGTGCTGGAGATCCGTTATTACGACAATAAATGGATACTGACCTATACCGACCGTGTGGTGGAATTGGAATGATACAACTATGAAAGAAAGAAACACCTGGTATTTCATCAATAAAAATCTTACGGAAAATACTCCCGTCATGCTGCTCTATGTATTGGAAAGCAGGGGCAGCAGCCCCGGTCGCCAGGGATTCTTTATGGCCGTAAATGCCAACGGCGAAATGGAAGGATCGGTCGGCGGCGGTATCATGGAGCATAAGTTCGTGGAAATGGCTAAAGAGAAGTTGAAAGTTGGAAGTCGGGAGCCGGGAATAAAAAAACAGGTCCATGATAAATCGGCAGCAACGAATCAAAGCGGGATGATCTGTTCGGGAGAACAAACGATCTTATTGTATCCTGTTCAGCAAAAAGATAAAAAAACAATAGAAGCCATCCTTTCATCGTTAGAACAATATAAGAACGCTACGCTTACTTTTTCGCCTACGGGAATACAGTTTGATGCGATCGTTCCGGCCGCTGATTTCGAATACCGGTTCCAATCGGAAACGGATTGGTTGTATAAAGAGAAAACTGGTTATAAAAATAAGTTGTTCATCATCGGTGGCGGTCATTGTGCCCTTGCTTTTTCCAAACTGATGCGGGGAATGGATTTTTATATCAGCTTGTTTGAAGAACGGGAAGGATTGAACACATTACTAAAAAATGAATTCGCACACGAGATAATGATCGTGGATGACTATTCGGCCTTATCCAATCTCATTCCCGCCGGGCGGAATCAATGGGTGGTGATCATGACGGTTGGTTACCGTACGGATGACATAGCATTAAGATCCCTGCTGGACAAGCAGTTCAATTATGTCGGTGTGCTGGGCAGTAAAAAGAAAATGGAAAAGCTTTTCGAAGATTACCGGAAAGAGGGAATTTCAGAAGCGTCTTTGCAACGGATCCATACACCGGTCGGTCTTGCTATCGGCAGCCAAACACCGGAAGAGATCGCTGTTAGTATTGCCGCTGAGATCATCCGGTTAAAAAATCAACAGCCATGATGAAATTTATTTTTATACTCCTCTTATCCCCGCTTGCTGTTCACGCCCAGGATGAATATTCCACCCGCGAACTGAAAGACGGGAAGTTCAAAGCAGACAACAGTTATGTCTATAGCCTTCCGTTTGAGGACCGGAAAAAAGTATTCCTGGTACAGGGCTATGAAAGTGCGTTCAGTCATAAAGGAGAGAAGGCCCTTGACTTCAAAGTAAAGAGTGGCACAAGGGTATGCGCTGCAAGAGGCGGGATCGTAACGGCAGCAAGAGGTGATTCTGATAAAGGCGGCCTGAAACCTGAAAATCTTTCCGACGGAAATTATATTTCGATCCTCCATAATGATGGCAGCACCGCCTGGTACTGGCATTTTCAGAAAGACGGAGTGGTGGTCGCTGAAGGTGATACTATCCAAACGGGACAATTCATTGGCTTAAGCGGGAATACCGGCTATTCAGCGTTCCCGCACCTGCATTTTGAAGTACAGGGTTACAACAATTCCGGTCAACACCAGCAATTACCAACCCGTTTTTACACGCAACGTGGCGTTATTTACCTGAGTCCCGGCCGTTTTTACCGCACGTTTCACCAGTGATAAACGGTTTGCCTGACCCGTTTGAATTCGCTACCTTGACTTTTCTAAAAATCTGGAGCATGTTCATCGTTTATATCTTCGTCGGGCTCGTAGCTACGCTGCTCATCATTGCAGCCCTCATGCCGAAAACATTCAATGTAGAAAAGAATATCATTATCAAGAAGCCTCTTGTAACGGTGATGGATCGTGTAAAAAACCTGAATTATTACAGCCAATGGAATCCCTGGCAACAATCGGATCCTACTGCCACTCATGAGATCACGGGAACTGCCGGTGTACCCGGTCATAAATATTCCTGGAAAGGGAAAAAAGTAGGCGTGGGAAGTCTCACGCTTAAAAGTCTTGACACCAGCCATATTCACTTTTTACTGGAATTCATCAAGCCCTGGAAAAGCAAGGCTAAAGACAACTGGCTCTTTGAACCCTGGGGAGATATGGATACCAAAGTGACCTGGCAAAACAGCGGTGGACTTCCCTGGCCTATCGCCAGACTGATGGGACCGATGCTCCAGAAAAGCCTGAGCAGACAATTTGAACAGGGACTTGAAAACCTGAAGAAAATGTGTGAGGGATAAGAAAGTCAAATAAGTCATATAGGTCAAAACGTAGACCCTGAGAGTGTTGGGCATCCTTTGCTATACTGCTGGCGCCCTTTTTACAATTATTTTCACAGCTGATTTTAGTTGGTTCCCTTTTTTTAGGGTTGCTTTATGAAATGTAGCCCCCTCTTACATCTCATTAACGAACCAAACCAATTTATATGGCAAAGAAAACCATGTACTGCCTCCTGGCCAGTCTGCTCATTTTTTCTTGCGCACAGGTAAAAAAAGTACAAATGCCGGAAACATTGCCAAGCGCCATTCCCGCATTGCGGATACTCAATGATACAACAGCCAGTGCAATAAAAATTTCCAAGCTCGATGTTGATATTTCGGTGGCGGCGAATATCGCAACTACCACTTTTGATATCACATTTTTCAATCCTAACGACAGGATACTCGAAGGTGAATTTGAATTTCCGCTGGCAGATGGTCAGAATATCGTTCGCTATGCACTGGATATTGAAGGAAAGCTGAGAGAAGGTGTGGTGGTAGAAAAAGCAAAGGCAAGGATCGCTTTTGAAAGTACGATCCGGAGAAAAGTAGATCCCGGACTGGTTGAAAAGACCAGGGGTAATAATTTTCGCACCCGTATCTATCCTTTGCCTGCAAAAGGGTCCCGGCATATACTCATCGCTATTGAACAACCGTTGGCGCAACTGGATAAAAATTTATTGTATCAATTGCCATTATATGCAGCAGAGCCTATTGAACATTTCTCCATTAAAGCCGCTGTGATAAAAAGTGCTGAGAAACCCGTCCCCGGTGAAAACAGCCTTGCCAATTTCGATTTTAATAAAAAAGAAACAGGATGGCTGGCATCACTGAATAAAAATAATTTTATAGCTAACCAGACTGTTGCATTCAGCATCCCTTATTCGGCCGGCAATGAAACAACGACCGTTGCTGAAAATTATAACGGGCAAACTTATTTCTATGTACACAACAGGATGGAGAACGAGTTCAGGAAGAAAAAAATGCCCGGCGCGATCGGTCTCCTCTGGGACATCTCCGCTTCCGGTGAAAAAAGGGATATTGAAAAAGAAAAAAAATTATTGCGCCGGTATTTAGCAGAAGCCGAAAATATCCGGGTATCGTTGATCCCTTTTAATATCGATGTCCAGAACAAAGAAGATTTTGAGATCAATGGCGGCGATTGCGATGCCCTGCTCAAAAGGATCGATCAGTTCCGGTATGATGGCGGTACACAGTTCGGCGCCATTGATCTGGGACAGTACAATTTTGACGAAGTATTATTGTTCTCCGACGGGCTTTCCTGCTTTGGAAAAAAGGAGATGCCTTTTTCCCAAATTCCCGTGACGACGATCAGCAGTTCATCCTCTGCCGATTATTCTTACCTGAAATTCATTGCACAGCGATCGCACGGACAATTCATCGACCTGTCAAAACAGGAGATTCCGGCAGCAACAGATCAACTGCTGAATCTTTCCTTACAGGTCATCAATATCGAATTTGATCCGGCGAAAGTGGAAGATATTGCCATTCCTTTTTCTCCTATTCAATCCACAGGGCTTTCTTTTGCCGGGAAATTAAAAGCCCCTTCGGCCGAAATAAAAATTATTCTTGGTTATGGGGATGAGCCGGTAACAACAAAAACATTTACAATAACAAAACCCGAAAGCAGCGAGTGTGACCAGGTAAAACGCATCTGGGCTACCAGCCAGATCGCCGCGCTGGATCTGCAATTTGAAAAGAACAAAGATGCCATCACCAAACTGGGTAAAGAATTTTCGGTTGTCACGCAAAATACTTCCCTGATCGTGCTGGACCGGGTAGAAGATTATGTAGAACACGGGATCGTGCCGCCTGCGGATCTGCAAAAACAATATTATACACTGCTGAAAGACAAACAGGAAAACGAAAAGAATCAAAAAAACATGGCATTGGAGCAGGCAGTCGCTTCCATGAGCGAGCTGAAAGACTGGTGGAGCAAGGACCAACCCAAAAGAAAAAAACTGAATACAGCGGAGGAAGTGCCGCTACCCCCTTCAAGTCCTACAGAGGTGACTATTTCTACTACAAACATAAATGGCGTGACCGATTCTGTGGTAATAGCAAATGGATTGGGCTCAGTCCATTACAGCACTCCAGCTATTACAAGCGATGCGGCGGCGGATTATAAAACATTGGAGGTTAACAAAGTGGAACTGCAATCGTTCATGGCTTCGACAGATGGCGATGGCAGAGCAGGCAAAAAAGATGAAGAAACTGCGACAGCTGTCGCGGGGATCGAATTAAAAGAATGGCAGCCCGATGTACCCTATCTGAAAGAACTGGAAAAAGTTGATGCCGGGAAACGGGAGGCCACTTATTTCTTATTAAAGAAAGAATATGCATCCCAGCCTTCCTTCTTTATAGATGTGGCAAGGTTCTTTATTGCGAAGCAGGATATCAAAACAGGGATTCGTATTCTGAGCAATGTGGCTGAAATGAAACTGGAAAACGCCGAATTGTTACGTTCACTCGCAAACGAATTGCTGGAAGCCAACCAGAAGGAGCTGGCGGTGGAGACATTTCGTGAACTGGTAAAAATGCGGGAAGAGGATCCCCAATCATACCGCGACCTGGCCCTGGCATTGAACGAGACCGGCAACTACAATGAAGCCATTCAATTATTATATAAAGTGGCCACCAGTTCCTGGGACGGACGTTTTGGCGAAGTAAGAATAATAGTCCTCAACGAAATGAA
This sequence comes from Chitinophagaceae bacterium, assembly GCA_036009775.1. Classification (GTDB taxonomy): domain Bacteria; phylum Bacteroidota; class Bacteroidia; order Chitinophagales; family Chitinophagaceae; genus JJ008. Next base: position 6,006 of record DASYLC010000117.1, on the reverse strand, counting down.
TGCGATCATCAGTGCGCATAAAAATGAAGTGAACATAGCCGGTATCAACACGGACCTCATCTATGCCATGCCCGTAGATGTGCGGATCGTGATCGGCTGGAGCAGCGATAACTCAGATGTTGATCTTTGGGTGACCGATCCGGGAAAAGAAAAATGTTTTTATGAAAACCCGGAGACAAGGATCGGCGGGAAGATCTCGCAGGACGTAACCCAGGGTTTTGGCCCGGAAGAGTTTCTCCTTAAAAAGGCGCGGAACGGCAAATATAAAATAGAAGTGAACTTATATGGGGATAGCCGGCAGACAGCTGGTGGGCCTATTTCTATCAAGGCAGAGCTTTTCACCGATTTTGGAAAGCCCACGCAGAAAAGGGAAACGATCAATTTCCGGGTAACGTCTAATAAGGAAGTAGTGGAATTGGGTTCACTGAAATTTGGAAGCTGATCTTATATTTTCTTAAGGTCTTTTACGGTCAGCTCATTTTCAATATTGCCGGTATTCAATGTGGAAGCGGGTTCAAACAACATGATCTCCACTTCTTCATTGGCTACCGGTTTGTGTTCCACTCCACGGGGCATAACTAAGAATTCCCCTGCATTCACGGTAATGATCTTATCACGCATATGCATATCAAAGCTACCCTTCACTACATAGAATAATTCATCCTCGTTATCATGGTGGTGCCAGACAAATTCTCCTTTGAATTTTACCAGCTTCACCTGCTGACCGTTCAATTCACCGGCAATGCGTGGGTTGAAGTAATCATTGAACGTTGAAAGTTTCTCTGCAAGATTTATTTTTTCCATAAACATATTATTCGATGTTGATACAATCCGCTGCTACTTTTGCTTTTTGCCGTAATGCATTCATATCCGCTCCGGGCTCATCCCAGGCCAATGCAACAGCCATCCGGCGATAAGGTCTTGTCGTTGGCTTCCCAAAGATCCTGATATCGGTCCGGGCTTGTTCCATTGCTTTCTCCATTCCCGTGATCCTCACATGATCTGCGGTCTTATTCGCGAGCACAACAGCGCTGGCCCCGGCTCTTTCCAGTTTGATCTCCGGGATCGGCAATCCCAATATAGTGCGTGCATGCAATTCAAATTCAGAAAGATTCTGCGTACCGGCCAGAGTGACCATGCCCGTGTCATGCGGGCGGGGACTGAGTTCGGAGAAGTAAACTCTTTTGTCTGTTAAAAAGAATTCCACTCCCCACAAGCCTGCACCAGTCAATGCTGCTGTTACTTTATCTGACATCATACAAGCTTCTTCATAATCTTTACTGCTGATCGCCACAGGTTGCCAGCTTTCCTGGTAATCGCCTCTTTCCTGGCGATGCCCGATCGGTGGGCAAAATAGTGTCGGTCCGTTCTTTTGTGTGACGGTCAATAATGTTATTTCTGTATGAAAAGAAATGAACTCTTCAATGATCACTTCTTTGATATCTCCTCTTGAATTGTTGATCGCATAGTCCCATACTTTTTCTTTGTCGGCCTCTTCCTTTAATACAGACTGGCCTTTCCCGGAAGAGGACATCAATGGTTTCACCACGCAGGGCATGCCAATTGCCGTAACGGCTGCTGTGAATTCTTCGAATGTAGTTGCATAAAAATAGCTGGCTGTACGTAAACCCAGTTCTTTACTGGCCATGTCCCGGATCAGTTTTCGGTTCATGGTATAGTTGGCCGCTTTGGCACTGGGGACCACCTGTATCTTTTGTTTTTCGTACTCATAAAAACGTTCTGTACGGATCGCTTCTATTTCCGGGACAACAAGATCAGGTTGATGTTTGGCAATGATCTTATCCAGCGCTTCGCCATTCAGCATATCCGCTACTTCAAAATCATCGGCCACCTGCATGGCAGGTGCGCCGGCATAACTATCTACGGCGATTACGGTTTGTCCCAGGCGTTTTAATGCAATAACCAGTTCTTTACCCAATTCACCGCTGCCCAGCAGTACTATTTTTTTATGCATGGCACAAAGTAAAATAAAAAAGCGACGCCTTACTCACAGGGTCCTGTGAACAGGCCATCGCTTACTAAGGTTTTCCAGTAATCAATCAGTTGCACGCAGAGTACACAGCGAACGCAGATCAGTCTCTGTATAAATCCCGGCGAGCTCAGCGGTCTTCGCATGAGATACTATTCTCTTTCCCTCAGTTAATAAAAGAATTGCTCTTTTACGATCTTTCCGTCCTTTACTTCATACACGGCGATCTCGTCCATATTCATTCGCCCGGCACCTTTGAATGTTACATCCATACCCATTGCCACGGAAAAATGATTTCCCGCAACCACGGGTTCGGTCGAATAACCTCCATGCATTTCTTCCACCATTGTATTGAATACTTCACCTTTTTTACGGATCGCCTCTATGCCATCTGCATCATTCATCCCCATTGCATGCGCCTTTTCAGGCTCGATGCTAACGGCATTATCGGCGAATAATTCTCCCTGGATCAGATCCCATCGCCCGGTTTGCGCCAGTTCATTGAACCGGTTGGCCACTTCCTTTGTTGTTATTACGGCTTCTGTTGTTGACATAACTATTGATTTTAGTTTAAAAATGGATAGAGAAATTACGGCATTTGAATTTGGCAAAAAATTAAATAATTGTGAACGCCTTTTTTTCAGGATGAACTTATTTTTACAGTGATGAAATCCCTTGTTTTTATATCCCTCGTCCTGTTATCTTCCTGTTCGGTGAGCAAAAACCCGTTGAGAAAGGAAGTAAAGCTCTTGCAAAAAGGTATCCTGAAAGATGATACAAGCTATGTCTATGCCTTGCCTTTTGAAGAAGGCAAGGACTTCCGGGTGATCCAGGGTTATTTCTCGGGCTTTACTCATAAAGAAAGAGCGGCGCTGGATTTCAATATGAACCGGGGAACAAAGATCACTGCTGCAAGAGAAGGCGTGGTAGTGAGAGTGAAAGAAGATGGAACAAAAGGCGGCTTCAGTAAAAAATTCCGTGCCCATGGAAATAATATCGTGATCCAGCATGCCGATGGTTCCCGTGCAGGCTACTGGCATCTCAAACATAATGGGGCATTGGTAAATGCCGGTGATTCTGTAAAAAAAGGGCAGGTCATTGCGATCAGCGGAAAAACAGGTTATGCGGCCGTACCCCATCTTCACTTTTTAGTATGGACCTCCAAAAACGGAGATTGGCAGCAGGTGGCCACCCGTTTTCAAACATCTACCGGCGTAAAATATTTGCGGGGATGGAAGAAATATACACGACCTGTCCGTAAAGCCAGTCCCTATATCTATCTAGAAAATGAATAAACAGGCTTATTCTGAGTATTCGATACTTTTGAAAAAACGAAGCGCTGACCTTACACGAAATATACCAGCAGTTCATTGAAGGAATGGAGGCAACCACATGGCTGGAATACACAGCTGTCTTCTTTGGTATCGCCAGCGTGCTTTTTTCAAGAAAGGAAAACATCCTGGTTTATCCAACCGGTATCATCAACACTGTTTTGTACACCTGGTTCTGCTTCAGTTGGTGGAACCTTTATGCAGAAGGCAGCCTGAATTTTTATTATACCATTATGAGTCTTTATGGCTGGTATGCCTGGACACGGAAAAAAGAAGGGAAGCCATTGCCCATATCTTATAATACAAAAAAGGATTGGCTGATCAGTATATCTTTCTTTATTATAAGCTGGGTAGTCTTGTATTTTATTCTGAAAACCTATACCAACAGCACCGTTCCCTGGGGAGACTCCTTTGCTTCAGCAGCAGCCTATACCGGAATGTGGCAGATGACCCGGAAAAAAGTAGAGAACTGGATCTGGTGGATCATTACCAATGTAGTTTCTGTTCCATTGTATTTTTATAAAGGGGCTGTATTCACCAGCGTACAATACGTCGTGTTCCTGATATTGGCGGTAATGGGTCTGGTAACGTGGATCAAAAAAATGAAGACCGTCCATGCTTAAAAAGATCGTCATCATCGGCCCCGAAAGCACAGGCAAAAGTACGCTCTGCGAACAGCTGGCACAGCATTATAATACGATGTGGTGCCCGGAGTTTGCGAGAGAGTGGCTGCTGACCAATGGTAACAGCTACACGTATGATGACCTGCTCACCATTGCAAAAGGACAGTTAGCGCTGGAGGATGAGTATATTGCAATGGGCAATACACAATATGCAATAAGCAATAGGTACGTTCAAAAAGAAACATCTATTCACCATTGGCCCCTCTTCATTGATACGGACATGTATGTGATGAAGGTCTGGTGCGAATTCGTTTTTGGCAACTGCCATCGTTTTATCCTTGATAAGATCATTGAAAGAAAATATGATCTCTATCTCCTCTGTGATACCGATCTTCCTTGGGTTAAAGATGAACTGAGAGAATATCCCGACCTGGAAAACCGGCGGAAACTCTATCATATCTACAAGGATATCATGATCAACCAATCCGTTCCCTGGGAACAGATCAACGGTGCTCATGAAGAACGGTTGGTGAAAGCCATTGCCGCTGTCGATCTTTTTCTGAAAAACTGATCATTGTCTGGACATTCCCCTAACCAATAGAAAGCCCTGGCGCCTTTGCGAAAAACTTAGCGTCTTTGCATGAAGCCTTAGTATTTTCGCAATTCATGAAAGAGTTCCTGCAAAAAAACCATCGCCTTGTTTTTTATGGTCTCTGGCTATTGCTTGGACTTATGCAATCCGGGCTTACCGAATTGCAGGATGATGAAGCTTATTACTGGGTGTACAGCCGCTATCTTGACCTGGGTTATTTTGATCATCCCCCGATGATCGCCCTGCTGGTAAAAATGGGGTATGCGATCTTTCCCAATGAGCTGGGAGTGCGGTTATTTCCTTTGTTACTGAATATTCTTTCACTGGTGATCATTGAGAAACTGATCAGCAAAAAGAATCCGTCCCTTTTTTATGCTATCGCCTTATCCATGGGGGTGATACAGCTGATGGGTTTTATGGCTGTGCCCGATACGCCCCTGATCTTTTTTACCGCTTTATTCTTTTTATGCTATAAGCGGTTCCTTGGAAAAGCGTCGATGCTGAACATCTTCCTGCTGGGACTTTCCATGGCATTATTATTTTACAGCAAGTACCACGCGGTACTGGTCGTGTTCTTTGTGTTGCTCTCCAACCTACGCTTGTTCAGGCGATACCAGCTGTATTTCGCCGGACTGATCGCTTTTATCTTTATTGCCCCGCATCTTATCTGGCAGTGGGATCATGACTGGGTCAGCTTCCGGTATCATTTGTTTGAAAGCAATGTCAATGCCTATAAACCTTCCTTTACACTGGAATACCTGGCGGGTCAGTTGTTGCTCCCCGGACCCATCGCTGGTTTGATACTGTTACCGGCGGCTTTTTTATATAAACCCAAAAACAAAACGGAAGATGCATTGCGCTATGCGATGGTAGGGATCTATCTGTTCTTCTTGCTGAGTTCGTTCCGGGGAAAGGTAGAAGCAAACTGGACCTCTCCGGCACTGGTTTCATTGATCGTTCTCGGACATCAATATCTATATGATAAATTGCGCTGGCAAAAATTATTGTTCAAATTATTACCGGTTACATTGATCATCGTTCTTTTTGTCCGGGTGATCATGATCGTTGACATACTGCCATTGAAAGCTGTGAAGGAAAGGTTCCATGCCTGGAAAGACTGGCCGGCGGAAATGAAAGAAAGAACGAAAGGTTTGCCTATTGTATTCAGTAATTCTTACCAGCGGGCTTCCAAGTACTGGTTCTATACGGGACAGATGACCTATTCGCAAAATCTATACACAGGAAGAAAGAACAATTATAATTTCTGGCCTATAGAAGATTCAATGCTGGGCAAACCTGTTTACTTCCTGGATATATATGGAGTTAGCGGATATATCGATTCGTTGCAAACGCCGATCGGGATGATCCGGTATCGATATGATTCGTCTTTTGTTTCTTTTGGCACAACGCAGATAAGCTCGGGAAGAAATTATACGATAAGACAGGGAGACTCTTTACACATTAAAGGCA
>DASYLC010000116.1:0-17271 GCA_036009775.1 Chitinophagaceae bacterium | reverse complement strand
GTTTATACTCGTCTGAGGAATGTGGCTATTTTGTATTGAGTCTGGTGAATGGCTGGAATGATGCGCAGATAAACAACAACGTGAAATTAATTTCCCCCTCACTTAATATTTCGTCCAACTTGTTTATCAACCATATCTATAAGCAATTTCTCATGCATAATGATACTATGATACTTGGCAAGGATAAACTGGGTAGAAGAAGCCGCCCGTAACAGGTTGAAGGCCTTTTTGGTTTGAAGGATTCTCTCAATTTCAATGGAATCCGAATTCATACCATAGTTATCCTCGATATAAGGTACAAAGCGCTGAAGTTTTGTATCCAGGTAAGTTCCCGTTTCCATCAAAAGATTCGGAATCTTTTCCTGGTATAGTTCCATAATTGAATTGAGCAATTCTTCGTTATGAATAACGTGCAGTTTACCGGAACTTTTTAATGCTTCAAACCGGCTATTATTTGATAAGAACCTGGTAAAAGCAAAGAAAGTACCGAAATAAACATTTATACTGTCATTCCGGTACTTTTTGTTTTTCAAAAAATAACTTGCAGCTGTCCCCTGCAGAAAATAAGATGCTGAATCGCCTTTAAGCTCCTTTATATCTGATTCAAGGTCCTGCCGGAAACCAATGAGGAACTCTTTTTCAACCTGCCTGTCATGAACATTTTCCCTCCATCTTTCCAGAAGCAGCGAAACGCTGATAGCGAAAACAATAACAATGAGTTCCAGGAAAAAACTGAGTGATCTCTGTCTCCAGCTTTTTCCTTTCTCGTTTAAGGCTTTATAAGAATTCGCCGCATGCTTTGCAATTTCGTGTGCGCTCATTTCACTCTGGTTCTGGTGTACGTTCTTTCCAGCTCAAAAACTGTATCATTTTTTTCTAACATATGTCAAATTGAGTCCGACCACCCAGGTTTTACCACCATCGTAGGACTTCTCCAGGAACTGCCTGACCTTATCGGGTCCAAGGTTAAAAAAGACAAAATTTGCGATGTACTCGCCATTATTATCCTTGTCTTTCCGCTTAAATCGCATGCCAAATCCTTTATAAGCGGGCATTGCGTTACTTGTATAATCAATATACTCTCCTTCCTCAGAATTTGAAAGTTCTGCATACGACCCCATCCAAAACTGTTGCCATTTTTCTTTTGCGGGGTCATAAAAGTTCACACTCTTCCCTTCATACGTACCGCCACGTAGTCCCGTCCAGTTTTCAAGGATCACGCACTCTCCTGCTATTTTTTGAATAAGACTGTGACCTACCAAAAGATTCCCGGGATTGTAAACATCCCATTCCCCTACCCAAAAATCAAATTCTCTTTTCCTGGGATCTGAAGAACAGGGATAAACAGACTTAAATAATAAGTCCCGGCGTTCCTTGTATTTTTGAGTAGTCCTTATACTTGCAAATTCAGCTACTGCTTCAAACTCGTTAAGCTCCGGGTATCCATGGGCAAGCGAACTGTCAATGAATTCAAATGCTTTCTCAGCACGTCCTGTTTTCGCAAACACCCTCGCTATCCTCATTTCAACAATTGCTTTTCCACCGGGCTGAACGAACTTATACTCAAGCGCCTTTTGATATCGTTCCAGGGCTTTATCATTTTTTCCAAGATTGAAATAGCAAAACCCGGCCTTGCTGTATAGTAGCGGTGCCTGCGGACTGGACGCCAGCGCTTTTTCATATAGCGGGAGAGCTTTTTCCCATTGCTCAAGACTATACAGAGAGTCTGCCATCCTTATATCTGCATTCTGGCCGTATGCCACGGTCAATCCCGATACCGATACCAGGAACAGCATTAAAAATCCCTTTATATTACGCATGATCGTTTAAAATTTAACCCAAGTTACCCGGTTCGTGAAAGCCAGGTTTCATGAATGTTACGAAATGACAGATATTAGTGACGAAACAGGTTTTTGGGGGAAATGGTTAATACGGAATAATCCTACATTTGAAATTGTTAGCGCCAGCTTTTTCAGCGCTCCTGGTTAACATGAGTACAACGAGAAAAAAAAAGGTCCCCGATATCGTTTCTTACCTGCCCCGGTCAAAAAGGTCCTATCATTTACTATTCTGGCTTTCTTTAATCTTTCCAGCTGCGAATAGTATGTTCGAACTTATCGATTTCGCAGGGCCCGGTTTATTCTTTTTCCGGTTAGCCGGGAGGCAGGTATTGAATGCTTTTCTCATCTATTCCAATATTCTCATCCTTATTCCTTTTTTCCTTCAAAAGAAGAAGAAAATCACCTTTGCTGTATTCCTGGTATTGTCTATTTTACTATACAGCCTCGGCGCTATGGGGCTTGATATTTTGTGCTACAGAGAATTGTTTTACAATAAATATTACCATTTTAATTTTTTAAACGCTCTGGTTGACAATTTTTCATGGGGAATTTTCCTTACGTTCATATCGACGCTGCTTAAGATCAGCCTTGACTGGTTAGACCAGCAGCAGAAAATGAAAGAAACAATGATCACCGGTTTAAAATCTGAACTCAACTTCCTGAAAGCCCAAATTAATCCCCATTTTCTGTTCAATACCCTTAATAACCTTTTTTCTATTGCACAAAAGAAAAATAACACTGAGCTCGCTACCGGCATTTCCAAATTGTCCGGTTTGATGCGCTATATGCTTCATGAAAGTAATAGTGAAATGGTACCTGTGGAAAAGGAAATAAGGTACCTGAAGGATTATATTGAAGTTTGCAGGCTCCGGATAGATGAATCAGACAATGCGCTGATACGCTTTTCCGTCAATGGTGACCTGCACGGTATAGAAATAGCGCCCATGCTGCTTATACCATTTGTCGAAAATGCATTTAAGTATGGAATCAATTTCAAGGAGCGTTCAGAGATCAACATCCGTATATATTCAGAGAATGACCTACTACGGTTTGAAATTGAAAACACCAATCATTCCTATATACACAGGACCTTTGATAAAAGGTCGGGCATAGGTCTTAACAATGTAAGAAAAAGACTGGACCTGATTTATGGCGAAAATTATACCCTGGACATAGACCCCGGTACAGATATATTCAGTGTGTCTCTCGCTATTAAACCCTTTTAATTATGAAATGTATCATTGTCGATGATGAGCCAAAAGCGATCGATGTGCTTGAACGATATGTCGCGAATGTTCCTTTCCTTGAACTGCTTGAAACATTCAGGGATTCGATGGACGCATTAAACTATATTCAGCGGAACCCCGCCGATCTTATCTTCCTGGATATCAATATGCCGAACCTCACAGGTATAGAACTGGCAAAGCTGCTGGACAGCAGAGCACTCTTCATTTTCACTACTGCCTATTCGGAGCATGCGATCGAGGGCTATGAACTGAATGCCGTCGATTACCTGGTAAAACCTATCCTTTTTGAACGGTTTTTAAAAGCCTGCACCCGGGCTCATGAATTAAAGTTGCTAAGAGATAAATCACCTCTTCCGGAAACGAATCACCCTGAAAGCAACAGGTCTATTTTTTTTAAAAGCGGAACCGCTTTTTATAAAATAAACATCAGTGATATCTACTACCTTGAAAAAGAAGGTAATTATTTTTTTGTATACGCTACCAATAACAGGAAGATCATTATTCGCACCAATTTTGAGAATATTGAATCGCTGTTACCTGCAAGCGATTTCTACAGGGTTCATAAGTCTTATTTTATAAACATGCAGCATATCGAAATGGTCGATGGTGGAAAAGTCATAATTAACAAAACGGAGATCCCTATAGGTCACTTATATAAAGATGGATTTATGAAAAGGATCAATAAGCAGTAAGTATCTCTCATTGAATTTAACTCAACTCAGCATTATTGGCGGTATATTTTTTCTCCGCAACAAAGATTTTACCGCTTTTCAATAAAAGTAATTTGTCTACAATGGTAGACAATGCATCCTTGTGAGAAATGATGATTATTCCATGCTCCCGGCGCAGGGTTAGCAGTAGATTAATTATGAACGATTCGGTCTCACCATCCATAGACGAAGTGGGTTCATTCAGCAGGATTAATGGTGGTTGGTGATATATGATCTCCCGTCACATAAAACTATTAGCCCCAGCCGCCACCTCCGCCACTTGTTCCCCCGCCAACCGGCGGTGCTGGACTGGGACTGTCAGAGTCGGGAAGACGAGTCATGCCACAATTAGGGCAAGGATCTTCACCCGGCATTAATCCGCCTGATAAAAAAAACCGGCTATTACTAATTCGCTGATCATACATCAGTCTTTTTTACTTATTAGTTTTAGCGTTGTTTTTCTGATATTCTGTTTCATATCATAATTGAATTATAGTTTCCTCTTCTTCATGAAGCTGATGCATGTGCTTCACGAAAAACAAATAAAATCTACCCTTTTATATATTAACTACAGGGGATTACACGCAGCCCTGTATTGCGGCATCCAGAAATTATACATCATACTAGCCCCAGCCTCCGCCTCCGCCACTGGTTCCTCCCCCACCACCCGGCGGTGTTGGGCTGGGGTTGTCAAAGTCGTGAATAGGTATGTCACAATTAGGACAGGGGTTTTCAGGCGGCATTATGCCGCCTGGTAAAAAAACCGGATATTACTAATTCGCTGATCGTATATCAGCTTCTTTTTACTTATTAGTTTTAGCGTTACATTTCTGATGTCCTGTTTCATATCGTAAAAATAGATTTGATCATTTGAAAGTAAAATCAATACTTTACTTTTTTTTGATCCTGGATAATAAACCCGGATTTGATAAATTTTGTTACAAAGACAATTATCTTGTTATTAACGCCTGAATCATCCCACCGGTAAGCAAAACAACCTGCTCATGGAGTACATAATTTTTGATCATAACATACTTAAGTGTTTTGAGACCGTAATTATTCCCGGATATAGCGCAAGTACAAGCAGCGGTAACACAGGTAAAGTGAAATGGCAGAATTCCGATTTAATTGTATCGACCAGGGAATTGAAAAAAACAAAGACAGTAACGATGCATGGTTATCAATAATTCTTAAATGATGGGCACATCGTCGCTCTCCTGTTACCATTATAACGGTCCACTACACCCTGTTTGATCAGCGGGGATTCAAAAGCACCACGGCCGTTGTTATAGGTCTTGAGGGTTGACATAGTAGCATCGTAGGTAAAGGTGAACGTATAATCTTTAATACCCAGTCCTACCATCGGTATCACTGCATCCTTATACCGGTAATAGGCTCACCAGGCTCTACCCGCATTCACCATCTGGTGATAAGCGATCGAGCCATACACTTTCGTGGAAGTAAGCGCACCGGTACCAGCCACATCCCGGAGTATCACAGCTCCCAGGCCCAACCAGCCGGTGTTGTCGCTGTGCTGCATGGTTTGCACATCGCCGAACGCACTCATCGCTTTATAAGGGAAAACGGTGATCGTTGACCATTGGTTACGGAAATTAACACCCAGCCTGTAATCCTCCGTCGGGTAAAAAACCCGTATTGGCGGGATTGGTCAGCAAGGGCGAATTCATGTATTGCGAAAAATGGAGGTGCTGTGATAAAGCTATTAGCTGTTAGCACAAACAATCTCTCTTCTCTTTTCAGACTCTTAGCTTTGCGAAGCAACCTACCTTATTAACGTCAGATCTCCCTTCTTAGTTGTTTTGGTACCGTCTGAAAATTCTATGCTCACCGTATAGGCATACACATCCATCGGTTGTACCACTCCTTTCACTCTTCCATCCCATCCCTGGAAACGGTTATTGGTTTCAAAGACTTTCTGTCCCCATCGGTTCCAGATGATGAACTGGATCCTGGCAATACCAAATCCCCTGATATATACAATACTGTTCACATCCCCGCTTTGTGGCGTAAATGCATTGGGAATATCTACCACCGGTACGATAAGTATCCTTACCGGTTTACAGATCGTGCTGTCGCAGCCGATAAGGTTATAGGCAGTAAGACAAGCATTGAATGTCCCCGTAGCATTATACTGGTGCGATACCGGGTCCCTTGATGTAGTCAGGAATGAATCCCCATCGCCAAAATCCCATTTGAAACGGATAGCATCCGGTGAAGAAAGATTTACAAATACCGTAGGTGTATTCTCAGTTGGCGGATCCGGTGAGAAACTAAAACCAGGTGCCGGTGAAACATAGACAGTTATCTTAAAGATAACTGTGGATGTAAGATTACAGGTATTCGGGTTAGTCGCTGTAAGCTTTACCGTATAAGTGCCGGCAGCTGAATATAAATGCGTTGGTTCAAAATCAGTGGACGTATTATTAGCTCCGCTCGCCGGATCACCAAAATCCCAGGCCCAGGTCTCACCCGCATCGGACGTATTTTTGAATTCAGCCGTGTACGGCAAACAACCTGATGAAGGCGTGGTGAATTTTGCTATTACATTGGTTGCGACACTTAAGGGATCCACAACGGAGTCCGGTGCATTGCAATAAAGTATATCCTGTAAAAGCAATTTCACATTATAAGTACCTGGTCCCGCATAATCATGAAATACCGGGCCGGGTCCTGCAGTAACTCTCGGGGAACCATCGCCGAAATCCCACACAAATGCAGCCGGCCCGAAAGGTGCTGTTGGTGGCGGCACCGAATTATTATCAAAACGATATTTGAATGCCGTACAGGGAGGCAGTTTTACCGGCGTAAACACAACCGTTGCTTCAAGATCACCCGCACGGATAGCCAGGAATGAACTATCTCTTACATTACAGGTGTTGGGATCTATTGCTACCAGCATTACCTGGTAAGTACCAACAGCAGTATAAGGCGGACTCGTAACAGTTGGAATTGTAGTAATAAGGTCGGGCGGATTACCGGGAACATAATTAAAATACCATTCATAACTCTGGGCCAAACCGACGGTATCCCTGAAATCAACGGTAAGGGGTACACAACCGGCCGTATCTCCTGGTATATTATCAATAGCGGACTGGATCCCACCATCCACCCCTGCCAGGTTCATTTTAATCTTAAGCATAGTAAGATCGCAACTCGGTGAACTGTTATCGACAGCCCAGGCACCAGCGGTGGTCGGGTAAAAAGGACGGCTTCCGATATTACAATTACCACAGATAGCTTGGTAGATGACACCATTGGGATCAAAGCGGCTGGTTCCGCCATCCACATGGTCTGACCCCTGGTTACTACCGGTATTATTTTCTCCAAAGAAACTTCCGAACAGTTGTGCTGTCGCGTTCCTTTTCAATACAAAAAAATAAAAATCCTTTCCGTCAGTTGAACTCTTTATCGCATCCGGTGTTACAGGCAGACCGGAAGTTCCGGCACTGGAGTAATAGTTTTGACCAATATAACCACCCCAACCTGAAACATAGACATTCTCACATCGATCCACAAGGAATGCGGTGGGCGAGATATTGGGTGTGCTGGCACCTGATCCGAATGCGGTAGAATATACACGGCTGGAAAGATCGGGCTGCAATTTTACAATGAACTGCTTGCCATTCGCATTACTATACGTAGCATTCTCAATGGGCCATGTACCCGTTGTCTGACCCATCACATAAGGGAAACCATTCCGGTCGAACTGGATACCGAATACCTGGTCATATCCATCTGTACCAATATAAGTACTCTTGCTCCTTACAGTACCGCTATTATTGATGATGGAAACAAATCCATCCACCAATCCTCTATGGGTAGCACTAATCGTTCCGGCTGTATTCGCAGGTGCATCAAAATTTCCGCTTTCCGTACCCCCCGCCACATAAATATTTCCATTCGGCGCTAGCGCGAGTACATAAGCTGCGTCATTACCTGAACCGCCGAGGTAACTGGAAAAAGTAATAGCGCTTAGAGCAGGGTTGAATTTCAAAACAACCCCATCTTGTTGTCCGCCGATGGTGGCCTGGAATCCAGAACCTCTTATAGGGAAATTCGTTGACTGGGTACAGGAAGCCACATATATATTACCGGCACCATCCAGGATCACTTCGCTTCGTCCATCATCACCATAATTACGGACCAATGATGCGGCAGGTGTGAATCTGTCGGTACGGATATTAACGCCATCGTTGCCCGAACCTCCGATCCTTGTTGAACCCACGAGCCCATTGCCTGCAGCGTTCAATTTTGTTACGACAATATCATACCCACCCCCCGACCCTACGGCACCGATAGGATTGGTAACAGGATAGTTGAAAGAATTAGTACGACCTGCGATCACCAGGTTTCCCTGCGGGTCAACCACTAAACTATGCGGTTGATCTTCACCACCGGTGTTTCCCGAACTATTCCCACCAACATACGTGGCATATACCAGGTCCCTGCCATCATCGGTGAGTTTAATGATCCCGATATCAAAAGATCCGCCCTGGAAATTTACCTGATAAGCCCCGGGCGATATTTTCCAACCATTGTCAAAGACGATACCGCCTCCAAACATACTTCCATCCGGCCCATAGGTTGCTGTAAACCCGTAGTTGTCAGCCGTACTCCTGGAGAAGGAACAGAAAACAACAGCCGGGTCGATGACCAATGTAGCAGAAGGATCATAATCCTTTACATCGAATCGCACGATATTATCCCTGACAACGTATTTACAATTGATCTCGCTCTTCCCGGTTGTACCTGACTGGTAGGTATAGGGAGATGATTCTTTTAATTCGCCGACCGATGTAGTGATCTGTAATTCCTTGTTCTTTACCTGCAATCTGTCCACACCATCATACTTCAACGCGATCTTTGAAACATCACCGCCCGGTTTGACAATGATATCATACTTGAGGAATGAATTATCGGTATAATAACGGACATCGATATTAGGATAAACGTCTTTTAAGGTGATCGCCTGGAAGATCCGGCAATTGCCTGCCCATTTGGATGGATCGTTACCGATAAAGTAATTATTGTAAGAGGAGATCATTTTATCGGGTACTACCTGCATGCTCTTTGAAGCGCCGACAAAATCCACGTTCCAGGCATGAGAGCGTAACACGATATTAGTATTGGGCTGAATCGGTGACCCGTTGGCAGTAAGACCATGCATGTAGTTGGAAACCGCCGCAAAATCGCCGGGATTATGCTGGACCACCGTAAAACCGCCTTCGCGGATCAAAAAATTACCGTTGCTGACATCGCCTTTATACAGGACGCGGCTATCCCATTGCCCTTTATTTTCAATAAATTCTATATTATTATAACTCTGGCCGGTTGCTGCTAAAGCGGGGATGACCAGGACTGCGAAGAAAAGACGCTTCAGGATACAATTATTTATTACATCAAACAAATTTGGTAGTAATGGATTAAAAACTTGTAAACAAATATCAAGTCATGCTAATTGCTTTCTTTAATGACTATTGCCAAAGCAATTGCTAGTCTTACCTAATTTTATGGTATCCCTAAGACTCATTAACTCTTTATGGAAGTATCTAAGAAGATCACCAACCTCCTCCATGGCCACCACCACTATTGCCTCCTCCTTGCCCTCCCTGGTCCCCGGAGGGAGGAGGAACACCCGGATCATTGATATCATCGTTATCAAGAATAGCAATACACGGAACGCAAGGATCTGCGTCTGGTGCAGTACCTCCAAAAAGGATCAGGTTTACTGGAAAATAGACTTGAGTTGCCAGCGTCATTCCTGGCAGCATCCTGATTTTTTTAAGTTTTCGTTTTAAACTCATGATAAAAACTTTACGAGGGCAATTACCCTAAAAATAGGGTACGCAATGAACAAAAGCCTTGATTTAAAATAAGAAATATGCCTGCTCGTTTTTGAGTTTACCCCTTCCCCCACTTCCCGAAAAGGTGATTGATCCCGGATAAGAGAAAGATGACTCATCTGATCATTACTGCTATTCAAAAAGACGGCGAATCCTGCCAAAAATTCTTTCGAATAATTTAAGGTCTTCTGTAATTATAGACGCATTACCCGTCATTTCAGCCTTAAATTCCAGTTTTTTGTCATAACTGGTCGTAAGTCCTTCGGGGAAATCAATAGAAATGTTATAATTATTTTCCTTAGGCACAAGAGAAATATCCTTGACAATACCAGTTACAAATCCAAACTCATTTACGGGGTAATTGCCGAACATAATATTCACCTTCTGCCCAACTTTAATTTTGCCCGATCCTGCTATAGCCGCTTTAGCATATCCCACGTATGCCTGGTTGTCAGGAATGACAGTAAATATATCTTCGCCCGTTTTTACATACTGGTCATTAGCCCAATACTTAAAAAAAGCAACCCGGCCCGGAACAGGTGTTTTAAGCATATAGGTATGTTCCCACTCCTTCAGCTTGTTTTCCAGCTGTTTCATCGAAATCTCAATGGAGATTAGAAAATTATTTATCTGCCTGCCCTCCTCCTGCTGTAGCTCAGAAATCCGGTTTTCAAGTTGGGTTGCCTGGATCGAATTATTTGTGAGGTTCGTTTCCGCAATTTTATAGGCTCTTTGATTACGAAGCAACTCTGCCCGCCTTTCAGCAAAATCCGCATCTGACAGCACCTTTTGCTGATAAAGCACTGAATCCATTCTGAATCTCCAGGTAGCCAATTTGGTTTCTTCCAGTATTATTTCATTTTGACGTACAATCTGTTCCTCCAACAATACATACTGTTTTGCCTGGTTCCTTATTCCATTGATCTGCTTCTGGAAAGATTTTTGGGCTATAAAAAACTGGTATTCCTTCAAGTCATGGATAAATGAATTAAACTCGCTCTGGATCTGTCCAAGTCCAAATCCTTCCTGCCCGGGAAAATTCTCCAGGGCAGGAACGTCATTGTAAAATGTTTCCTTAAAATGACGAACCCGGTTGATCAGGCTGATTACAGAATCGACATTTGCATCATTCTTAATATATCCAAGATAAGACCCGCTTTCAAATCGCTCCCCATTTTTTGCCCATACAACAAGTGGACCTGTGCTTTCAGCCATGATGCTAACAGGGGGAGACTGCGTGGTAAGCATAAACGGCGCATGGATTACATCCGGGTACTTGATGAACCAGGTCATACCCAGTGCGACAATGGTCAATAATAATAAATAAACGGATCCCGAACGTATGGTCCAGTGCGGCATGCTTCCCAGGATATCACGCACTTCTTCACTTCGCAATTCAATCTTATCAATTTCTCCCTGCGTCACCTGTATTTTCTTCTCACTCATTTTCGACGGCTTGATTTATTTCAATTGTATGTTCGATGATCTCTTTCAATTCATCCAGGCTATAATACTGGCTGGGCAGTATCTTATCATTGAGGATCATAAAAGGTGTATGTGGTATCGGGGCCTGTTTGTACCATGCTAAATGGATTTTATACGCTTCATCAACTGCCAGCATATTGGTCTGCCCATTTAAGGCCGCTATCACCCCTTTTCCATTGCTCCTGCTATTCTTTGTATTATTATACCATTGCTCCAGGGTTTCTACAGCTTCTTCAAATTGATTGCTGAGAGAAACCGCCAGTATGTTCCTGGAAAAATCAGCACTATTTTCTGTAGCAGCTACTATTAATTTTATTTGCAGCTTATCATCAAACCAATCCCTGAGTTTACCAATAGTTTCTACTGCTGTTTTACAGGCGCCACAGGAAGGAGATACGATTACCGTAAGTGATACTCCGGCTAGGTCTTCTCCGAGAGTAATAGTGCCGGGCAATTGAGGGGCCTGGAAAGAAGATTGCTTATCTATGATCCACCTGACATATTCCTTGTTATGGCTGACCAGGTGTTCGTGGAGAACGGTTTGCTTATGACTCCTTCTCAAGGCCCAATACCGGATAGCGATGTAATAGATGACCACTACCGTTGCCACAATCAATCCGAAGATCAGCAAAGAATAAAAAGAAATAACATAGCCAACAGGCAGAGGTGACAAAAAAGAAAAAGCGGAAAATTGTAACCATAATAACACCTGGACAGTTATACAAAGAATACATATTTTTTTAATGACGCTTACCTGGTAGTATAATGAAAACAAAGTGTATGGAAGAGGCAAAACAGAAAACCAGAATAACAAGCTATAAAAATCCGCCAGTTGATAAGACAACAGGCTATACGTAATAGTTGAAAATATACTTACAAAATAAACAGCACCGATATCGGCCATGCCGATCAATCCAAATAGTTTGGAAGCTTTGGAATGAAGTACCTGCTGACAACTAAAACCTTTTTGCACACCTGTACAGATTTTCCTAAGAAATGCGTTGCTGTAAGAATTTGTTTTCTCCAATACCAAAAGATGATAGCTGACAACCAGTCCCGCGATGATTACCAGCAAAGCTGGCAACCAGGTAAGTATAGGATAAAAACGTACGGCATTAATAAGTGCGGTGACCACAGCTACGAAAAAAACAAAACCAATGATCCCCATCCCCACCCGCATAAACAAAGCTGCCTTTTTTCTTTGCTTCAACCCCGGTTCAGCTGTAAAATTGGTTCGTTCCAGTTTTACAAATTGTTCAACAGCATCCTCCGCGTGCAACCGGGTGGTCATTTTTCCATTCTCAGGCGCAATCATACTGTTGTTCCTGTTTTCAGCAATACCTAATAAATTTTTATATGACATACTATCATCGGTACGCCGAAGAATTACCAGCGAACATTGATCAGGTGAATGAACAGGCGCTTCTACTATTTCGGTTTTAATATGGTACTTCTTCAATGCCTCTATCATCACAAAAGCGATATTGGAAGGATCCTCGCGGTCAGCAACCAGCACTTCATCCTGATTTTCAGATGGGTTTGCGGAAACGTCAAAAGTGGATGCATAGGCAAATGCAATTTCTTTTTCGAGATACTTTTCAGAAAAAGAAACCTGCAGCTTCTTCAATACAAGCTTTGCAAGATCAACTATGAATAAAGCTTTTTCCCTGTCGTTATTATTAAGAAGACGGATCATAAGATTAGTTTCCCAGCTCCAACTGGTTCTTTACAAGTGAATAATAGGTTCCCTGCAGCTTTGTCAATTCTGCATGAGTACCTCGCTCGATAATCTCCCCCTTATTCAGCACAATGATCTGGTCCGCATTTTTCACCGTACTGAGACGATGGGCAATGATCACTACGGTCTTGCCTTTAAAAAACGTATCCAGGTTTTCCATGATCACTTTTTCATTCTCAGCATCGAGCGAAGAAGTGGCTTCATCAAAAAAAATAAATTCCGGATTTTTATAAACGGCCCTGGCAATCAGTATCCGTTGCTTTTGTCCACCGCTCATACCGATTCCATCTGAACCGATCTTTGTATTATATGTAAGAGGAAGTTCATCGATGAAATCATGGATATTGGCCACTTTAGCCGCATATAATAATCGTTCACGGTCCACCACTTCATCAGCCACCGCTATGTTTTTGGCAATGGTATCGGAAAATATATAACCATCCTGCATTACTACGCCACATTGCTGTCGCCAGAAACTATGTCGCAAATGTTCAAGATCATGATTACCTATTTTTATTTTACCGGTCACCGGTGAATAAAACCGTAGTAATAATTTCAGTAAAGTGGTCTTGCCACTTCCACTGGAGCCTACTATCGCCGTGACCTTGCCCTGTTGTACTTCAAAATTTACATCCTGGAGGACCAAAGGGGAATTGGGTCCTCCATATTGGAAGGCAGTATTTTCAAAATACAGGGATCGTTTGATGGGAAGACTAACGATCTTCTCTTCAGCATTGGTTTCTTCATCTTCTTTGGAAAATATTTCACCCACTCTTTCCAGACTGATCTTTGCATCCTGCCAGGAGCGGATAAACATCACAAACTCTGCGACCGGCGCATTCAATTGACCAATGATATACTGGATGGAAAGCATCATACCCAGCGTGATATCACCGCCGATGACGGCCTTAGCCGCCACAAATGTGATAATGATGTTTTTGAGTTCATTAATAAAAGAAGATCCTATCTGTTGAAATTGTTCCAGTGAAAGGCCCTTGATACTTATCCGGAACAGTTTGGCCTGTACACGTTCCCATTTCCACCGGTTCTGTCTTTCAGCATTATTCATCTTGATCTCCTGCATACCCATCACAAACTGTATAAGGCTGTTATGGTTACTCGATATGGCTGCAAACTGGCGGTAATTGATATCCTTCCTTTTTTTCAGGAACAGTAGTATCCAACCTACATAAAGGACACTGCCAAAAAGAAAGATGGAGAAGATGACCACATTATACCATAATAGGATAATAGAAAACATCACCAGGTTAAAAACCGAGAAGAGCGTACTGATCACTGAATTGGTGATGAACCGCTGGATGCTCTGATGGTCATTTACACGCTGCATGATATCGCCTGTCTGTTTCATATCGAAAAAAGCGATCGGTAATTTGGTAAGCTTTAACAGGAAATCAGATACCATCGAGATATTGATCCGGGTACCTACATGCAATAGTATCCAGCTTCGTATAAAATCACCGGCGGTCCTGCCCAGGAAAAGCATCAACTGGGCCAGCAGTACCAAATTGATAAATCCAAAATCTGCATTAGTAATACCTACATCCACTACGGATTGCGTAAGAAAGGGAAAGGCAAACTGGAGTAGCGTGCCCGTTATAAGTGCCAGAGCCAATTGAATAAGATACCGTTTATAAGGTAGCAGGTAATATAATAACTCTCGCAACCCTCTTTTTTGTGAATCGGGTTTTGCATCCGCTTGCTGGTAAAACTCCGGAGCCGGTTCAAAAAAAAGGATCATGCCTTCTTTTTCTCCTTCTGAAACGGTACCTGACCAGTTTTCAACAAATTCATTTTTACTCAGCCGCACATATCCATGCGCGGGATCAGCGATATAGGCCCTTTCCTTCTTATCGATGCGGTAAAGGACAATAAAATGGTTGTGCCGCCAGTGTATAATGGCGGGCAAAGGTTGCTCCTCGATCAGCGCATCATAGGTGGCTAAGGCTGCTGAACTTCTCAACCCTATTGCTTCGGCCGCATCACTGATGCCCAGCATGGAAACTCCCTGCCTGTTGATAAAGCTTTTTTCTCTTAATGTATCCAGGCTATAATTCTTTCCATAGTATTTAGCTATCATGCGCAGGCAGGTGGGTCCGCAGTCCATGGATTCTATCTGCCTGTAAAAAGGGAAGGATTTGATTTTCATGAATTCTAAACTAACCCGTGTAAAACTGACGCATCATTGAACTATATTAATAATGAAACCTGCTGCATACCCAGTAACCGTATCCGGAAGGTCTGCAGTTTGTCCTTATATGGTTCCTGGTATCGTCACCAGATTCATCATGCCCAGATATAAAAACCCCGATTTGAGGCGAATTGGAAGGAGCACCACCCTGCAGCGCCAGATTGATACTGATGCTCCTCATTTTTTTTAGACAAATATGTTTTTTCATAAACAGTAGCTATTTAAAAAATGAAAAATTATACATGGCCGGTTTCTCGGATCTTTGTTTTTAAATTAATAGGCCCAGGTGACCTGACACTCATAATTAGTAGTTCCCGCAATCCGGCGACATTGGGTCCTTCGATGATTTTCAAGATCATAACCTGACTCATCATGAGGGGAAATAAAAATTCCGATAAAATGAGCGTTTGGCCTTTGACCCCCTGTTATCATTGCCATACTTTTCTGTACAACTTTTTTGACGGATACTTTTCTTTTCATTTGATTAATAATTTAAAAAATAAGTGAAAGAGAAAAATCTAACTTTCATGAATTCTAAAATAATTCGTACGAACTGACGCGTCATTGAAACCATGTTAAAAATGATACCTGGAGCAATTCCATAAACCGTTTCCTGCAGGCCGACAGGTTGTCCTTAAGCGATTCCTCCAATCATCACCAGATTCATCAGAAAAGGTTATACAAACCTCGATATTAGGGGTATTATGAGGGACACCCCCTTGCATTGTTAATCTGACACTACGGTTTTTAGTTTTTTTTAGAAAAATATTTTTTTTCATAACAGTAGATTTTAAAAAGGAAAACTTGTGCTTTCCTGATACTATACAGGTACAAGTGACGTAAATTGCATTTTAAATCTATAGTCAATTTCTATGACTATAGAGTAGATATGGCCGACTTACCCGGCCATATCTATTTTGAATCTTAATCAGCGTATTGACGACATCTGAATCGAGCAGGGTTTGTATGAGGGATCCGTGTGCATGTCGTATGATACCGACCTACTGTACCTGTTTCGTCCTGATCACTATCAAACATAAAAATAGCTGGGTTGGTATTGGTAGGTGGTGCTCCTCCCAAAACTTGCATCGCTTTTTTTTGACCGATGCTTTTTAATGTTAGTTTTCTTTTCATAATGTTTAGTTTTATTTAGATATTAAATAACCTCCACCGTTTTTTACTTGAAATTGCAACACATTATCCCGTCATTGCTACAGAAATGCCTGTCACAAACAAAATAAATATTATCCGGTCCCTCGGAGCCATCAAGACCTGGCTTTGTTGCGCCTCTGGGACATCTGCCTGCTATATGATAACAGTTCATGGGTGCGGGCGCGCCCCCATAAGAAGCAGCAAGTTCCCTCTTTGTTACTTTACTTTTTTTAAGTGTTAATTTCATTTTTATTTGTTTTAGATTTGAATGACCATTATTGAATTGTTCAATAATGATATGGTTCTTTTGCAAAAGACATTTTAAAAACCTATCGCCGTATTTACGGGCGATGCTCCGGCGGACAGATCAGTGGACAACATTCAAATTCGCCCCGTGAATTGATCCTGCATACAGGCTGAGCGCCCCCGGCATTACTACTCATTGATTGCTTAACCCCCGGAATGGCGAGATTTATTTTTTTCAGTTTTAATTTTTGTTGCATAACCTTAACGTTTTATCATTTAATAATTATTTCTTCTGACAAATAATATCAATTTCACTTGATACAGTGCCTGCCACCCATCGGATCTATACAGGACCCGTTACCACCAATAGCTACCAGACTTTGAAACCATACCTGTACAAATTGGTTAGAATTATTCTTCAGGGTTGTCTCTTTTCCATTAAGTGTTATTTTCTTAATGGAGATTTTTGTTTTTTTCTTCATGACTATTATTTATTTGATTTTAAAAAAGCATCACTCTTCATCGCAGCCTGCCTATCGGAACAATATGCACAGATCCATCTTCATTAGTCCTACCTCTTATACTCCTCAATTTCACGGGTGCTACAATTTTGATTTTTGCCCTGTTCTTATTTCTCATGTCTTATTTTTTACTACCCCTTTTCCCCATTAAACTTAAATCGGATAATAATTACTTCTCTTATTTAAAATCAAGAAATGATCAGGAGAAGTCATACTCGTTTAGACCTTGATAATACCGACGATGCGATCATTTTCCGT
>DASYLC010000115.1:0-7489 GCA_036009775.1 Chitinophagaceae bacterium | reverse complement strand
CTCACTCCATCGGGTATAGGCAATACCATGTACGTGGGTGCTACAGATGGCAAACCTTCAGGAATGGAGCCTTCCACCTATACTCCCATGAACAATATGAACCTGAAAATGTGGGATGGCTTTGGTGGCTGGGTGGCCCGCCCGATCGACCTGTTGAAATTCATGGTGAGATATGATGGCCTGAACCAGAAACCGGACCTGATCAGTGCTGCTTTACAGGATACGATGACAACCGCTACTTCTATCAGCGGCGGGTATGCGTTGGGATGGATGGCAGATAGTAAAAAGCAAACACATAACGGATGCTTTGGAGGCACCCGTTCATTCCTGTACTATGATATACCGAGCGGGCTGAGTTTTGCGATCATCATTAATGACGATCCCAATAATGATAGCTGCGGTTGGACCATGCAAGCCACCGTGCTGGCTGCATTGAAGACTGTTTCGGCCTGGCCGGGGTATGATCTTTTTTAGAATCTTATATATTAAATAAAAATCCCGGATACTTCGGCTCAAAGTACTCCGGGATTTTTATTACAGTTTGAAATACAGGCACACGGATTTAACAGATAAAGCGGATAAACACGGATTTCAATTCTGTAAACAGAATTAAGAAGGATCCTCAGCTGCATGTTGTAATCCATGGTTCGATCCGTGTGCACCCCCTCATCCGTGTTCCTGTATTTTCCTGGCAAATTCAGGTTGCAACATTATCGTCCATCCGGTCAATAATCAAACAATATGTCCTTACGGGACATTCTATAAATCCAATAATCGTTCTAAAAGTACTCCGGGATTTTTGTTACGGTTTGAAATACAGGCACACGGATTTAACAGATAAAACGGATAAGCACGGATTTCAATTCTGTAAACAGAATTAAAGGATCCTCAGCTGCATATTGTAATCCATAGTTCTGCGAAGCAGAATCGATCCGTGTGCATCCCTTCATCCGTTCCTGTATTTCCTGGTAAATTCAGGTTGCAACATTACTGTCTACACTGTCAATAATCAAACAATATGTTCTTACGGGACATTCTATAAATCCAATAATCGTTCGAAAAGTACTTCGGGATTTTTATTACAGTTGAAATACAGGCACACGGATTTAACAGATAAAACGGATAAACACGGATTTTAATTCTGTAAACAGAATTAAGAAGAATCCTCAACTGCATATTGTAATCCATAGTTCTGTGAGCAGGATCGATCCGTGCGCATCCCTTTCAGTCCGTGTATCCGTGTTCCTGTATTTCCCTGGCAAATTCAGGTTGCAACACTACCGTTTACCGCCCACCCGGTCAATAATCCCGTATTATCCTTATTTTAGCGGCTCATTTTACTGCCTATGCCAACCGACGCCAACCGGCAATTTCTCGATTTTGAAAAGCCTATCAAGGACCTCCTCGATGAGATCCAGACGATGAAGCATCGCCAGGAAAAGACCAAGATCGATTTCAGCGATTCGATCGCTAAACTGGAAGCAGGGATACTGGAGAAACGTAAGGAGATCACTGAAACCCTCAGCAGCTGGCAGCGGGTACAGTTGAGCCGTCACCCCGACAGGCCTTACACCATGAAGTATATCGATAAAATGACCGATAATTTTATCGAATTATACGGCGACCGGAATGTAAAAGACGATAAAGCCATGGTAGGTGGTTTCGCAAGCATCGATGGTGAGACCGTAATGATCATTGGTCAGCAAAAAGGGATCAATACCAAGATGCGGCAGATGCGGAATTTCGGAATGGCCAACCCCGAAGGATACAGGAAAGCATTACGGCTGATGCGTCTCGCGGAAAAATTCAACAAACCTGTTATTACATTAATCGATACTCCCGGTGCATATCCCGGTTTGGAAGCAGAGGAAAGAGGTCAGGGTGAAGCGATCGCCAGAAATATCTATGAGATGATCCGGTTGAAAGTTCCTGTCATCTGTGTCATCATCGGCGAAGGCGCCAGTGGTGGTGCATTGGGTATCGGTGTGGGTGACAAAGTGTATATGATGGAGAATACCTGGTATACGGTGATAAGTCCGGAAAGTTGTTCCTCCATTCTCTGGCGCAGCTGGGATAAAAAGGAAATAGCAGCCGAACAATTACGCCTCACCGCCGATAAAATGCTGGGCTTTGGCCTTATTGATGGCATTATTCCTGAACCTGTTGGTGGCGCACACTGGGACTATGACGATGCCGCGCAGATACTGAAGGAGTTCCTGAAGCCTGTATTGAAGGAATTGAAACAGGTAGCGCCGGAACAACGGGTGAATGACAGGATCGAGAAGTTTGGGAAGATGGGATTCTGGGAAGAGGTTTAGCAGATGATAGTGGAAAGATGATAGTGGGTATCTGCTATTGTTAGGTTCCCTCAGGACCGTACTTTGCGAAGGAAATGCTGACCATCTGCGGGAAACTCCAACCATAAGGCACTATCATCTATCAGTTATTATCTATCATCTAGCACTTTTAGTTTTTATCTTTTAAATTTTATCTATAAAAATGTCACTTCGCAAAAAATTCACCGGTACGGGTATCGCTATAGTAACTCCCTTTCATGCAGATGGAAAGATCGATTGGGATAGTTTTGAAAAGCTGATCGAATTCTGGATAAAGGGAAAGGTGGAATACCTGGTTGTTTTAGGTACCACGGGTGAAAGTGCTACCGTTCATGGCAGTGAAAAACAGGAAGTGTTTTCCTTTGTGGCAAAGACCGCTGCGGGCCGTATTCCGCTCGTTGCCGGCATCGGCGGTAATGACACCCATGAAGTGATGGAAGGGTTTAAGAATTTCCATCTTAAAGGGTATGATGCCATCCTTTCTGTATCTCCCTATTATAATAAACCCAACCAGGAGGGGATATTTCAACATTATAAAGCATTGAATGCCGCAACACCGTTGCCGGTCATTATGTATAATGTTCCCAGCCGAACCGGGCAGAGTGTTACAGCCGTGACACAATTACGCATCGCACATGAACTAAAGAATATTTTCGCTACCAAGGAAGCCAGCGGTGATTTTAATCTGATCAACCAGATCATTAAGAATAAGCCGGCTGATTTTTTGGTGATCAGCGGGGATGATCCCATCACTTTGCAGATGATCGCTGCCGGTGCAGACGGGTTGATCTCGGTAGTGGCCAATGCTTATCCACAGGATTATTCCGATATGGTGCGCTATGCTCTGGCTGGTGATCTTGAAAAAGCTAAACCACTCCATTATAAATATATAGAGATCATTACTTCGATGTTTGCTGAAGGAAGTCCCAGTGGAGTGAAAGCCTACTTAAGTGAAATGGGTCTTTGCCAGAATACATTCCGGCTGCCGGTCTGGGAAGTGAGTGAGAAGCATCATCAGAAGATCAGGGAATTAATGAATAGCATTTGATCAGATGCTAAAGCGCAAAAACGCAAAGTCCGGGGTAATGCGAAGTCCTTGCGAGCCTTAGCGTCCCCGCGTTTTAGCGGTTAAGCCTAAAGTCGGTAATTTTGCGGGATGCGAATGATCTTACTCTGCAACCTGTTCCTGTTATTTACTTTATCATCGAGAGGGCAAAACACCGCCCGCTTTGAAATTAAATCCCTTCCCGCAGGTCATGTCTCCGGCAGCACCATCTATATCGCCGGTTCTTTCAACGGATGGAACCCGAAGAACGAGGAGTATAAATTCAAACAGGATGAGAAAGGCAATTATTTTCTTGAATTGAAATTAGAAAACGGTAAACACGAATACAAGATCACCCGTGGTGGCTGGGATAAAGTAGAAACAGCGAAAAGCGGGGCCGGTATCGAGAACCGGTCCCTGGTGATACCCACCGATTCTGCTTATGAACTCGTCATAGAAGAATGGGCGGATAAATTTGCCGCCTTACCAAAGAAAAGCTCAGCCAGCAAGAATGTATATACCATGTCCAAAGCATTCCGGATCAAAGAACTGGCAACCACCCGGAGGATCTGGATCTATTTTCCGTCCGACTACACTACCACTCAGAAACGCTACCCCGTACTATATATGCACGATGGTCAGAATGTTTTCGAAGATTCCACTTCTTTCTCCGGTGAATGGGGAGTGGACGAATTCATGGATACGGCCCGCCGGAACTGTATCGTTGTGGCGATCGATCATGGTGGCCCCAAAAGGATCAATGAGTATTGTCCTTATGATATGGAAAAATATGGAAAGGGAGAAGGAGCTGAGTATGTTAATTTCCTGGTAAAGACACTAAAACCTTATGTAGATAAAAAATACAGGACCCTGAAGAAAAAAGAAGACACGTTCATTGCCGGGAGTTCGATGGGCGGACTGATCTCGATGTATGCGATCTTAAAATATCCAAAGACATTCGGGGCTGCCGGCGTTTTCTCTCCCGCATTCTGGGTGGGACCGAAGATTTTCGATGATATCGTCAAGAAAGGAGAGAAAGTAAAAGGAATGATCTATTTCTATGCAGGCAAACAGGAAGGAGAGAACATGGTGCCCGATATGCTGAAAGCTTTTGAGAAAATGCACGAAGTGTCAAAAGCCAGCATGATAACGGTGATAAGAGATGATGGGAAACATAATGAACCGACGTGGAGGAAGGAGTTTCCGTTGTTTTATGAATGGCTGATGAGATAAAAACTAAAACATAATAGATAAAAGTGGGATCGTTTATCTGATTCGTGGCTTATGTGCGTGGAGACTGGTTTCTTTGATAAGCGGTAGCTTAAACTATTCTCTATTATCTTTTCACTATTAGTTAAACCGTATATGCTGTCCCTTCCAATGCCAGCTCCGTATTCGCAAAAACCTCTCTCGCTTCCGCTTCAAATTCTTCCAGCGTATCGTACTTGCTGCTGAAATGACCGATCAGTAATTTTTTTACACCGGCTTTTTGTGCGATCAACGCTGCCTGTTTGGTGGTGGAATGAAACCGCAGCTCTGCCCGTTCTCTCAGGTGGTCGAGGTACGTCGTCTCATGATAGATCATATCGGCACCCTGTATATGCGGGATCAGGGACTCATCGTATTTGGTATCGGCACAGAAAGCATATTTTTTTCCCGGTTCCGCGGCTTCGGTGACCCATTCATTTTTGATGATCGTTCCGTCCGTGCGGGTATAATCTTCGCCGTTCTTCAGCCGGTCATAAAAGATCGTGGGTACTTCGTGTTCCTTCGCTTTATCCGGGTCCAGTTTTCTCGCCTGTTTTTTTTGCTCAAAGACAAAACCGTAACATTCGATCCGGTGATTGGTGCGGAAACACTTTACGGTGAGCCTGTCATTATCCAGCAATGTGGCGGCCTCGCTGATAGGATGAATATGCAAGGGATAACACAATGTGGTATCGGCCACTTTTAGCTGCAGTTCGATGATCTCTTTCAAAAGGGATGGCCCGAAGACGTGCAATTCCTGTTTATGGCCTAATAAACTGAAACTATTGATCAGCCCGATCAGCCCGAAATAATGATCACCGTGTAAATGAGAAATAAAAATATGCGAGATCTTCCCGCGGCGGATCTTGTAATTGATCATCTGTATCTGGGTACCTTCACCACAATCGACGAGATAGTTATTTCCATCCAGAGTTACTACCTGGCTGGTAGGGTGACGGTCGAAAGCCGGCACAGCGGAATTATTACCGAGGATCGTAACAGCGAACATGCAGTGTGTGTTAGTGACAAAGCTAAGACTCTGGTTAAATAGTTTTAGCTGCTTTTTGTTAAAGAAAGTCGGGAGAAGGAAAGACGGGAAAACCGAAAGTCGGGAAGTCCGGAAGTAAAAGCTAAGTAAAGAACTGAACGATGAACCGAGCGTGGCAACAGGCGATGCCATAGAAAACTGCAGCTGGTAACAAACCAGAAGCTAACAACTAACGCCAAAACAATAAATAAAGAAAACCGGCTATTAGGAAAACGTCTTCGGACTTTCGGACCCGGACTTTCGGACTATTCTTCGTCCAAAAACTCCCTCTCAATCTCTTCCATCTGCACAATATCCCAGGCTTCACTTTGGCTGGGGGTAACATTCATGATCTCCAAAAGTTCGTTCTGATCAAGGAAATCCTCGACCGGTTTTTGTAATTCGCAGATCACAAAAGAGGCATTGTTCTCGTAGAATTTTTGCTGGATATTGACCAGCTTTTCTGCCGCGGGCAGATCGATCGAACTTACCTCTTTTAAGACCAGCACAAGGTTTTTAACGTCATTTTGGAGGTAAGGCAACAAACAATCACCTAATTTGTCTGTCATAGTAGCAGAAAGTGCCGGCCCGGTCACCGTGATGACATGAAATTTCTCTTTGGTATCTGTTTTGACCTGCATAATGGTTGAATTTGTTTGAAATCGTGACGCTGCCAGTCGCCGGGCAACACATCGACAAGCTCAGTGTGACAAAGTAAAGTGCTAAAACTGTCAGCGGGAAACAACTTAAATTATCAACATCTCGTTTATAAGTACGGTAGAACAGGAACCAAATTTATTCGTTAATATTGTATAACAACCAATTATCTAAAAATGGATAATAATTTTTCAGCACAGGTTAAGGAGATCATCTCGTTCAGCAGGGAGGAAGCGCTCAGGCTTGGGAATGATTTTATCGGGACGGAACACCTTTTATTAGGCCTGATCCGGGAGGGAGATAATACCGCGGTCCGTATCCTGAAGAGCTTTAATGTGGACCTTTATGAACTCAGGAAAGAAATTGAGCTGGCAGTAAAGGACAAAACGGGAAAGAATATCGCCAATATCAACAGTCTGCCCCTGACCAAACAGGCAGAAAAAGTGATCCGGGTCACGGTGCTGGAAGCAAAAGCTTTGAAAAGTGCTACCGTGGAGACCGAACACCTGATGCTTTCCATCTTAAAGAACAAAGAAAATATTGCAACACAAATCTTAAATCAGTTTGACGTGGATTACGATCTTTTCAGGCAGGAGCTGGGTATCGTAAAATCAAACGATCCCCGTGCCGAATACCAGGATGAAAATGACGATGACTTTGATGAAGAGAAAAAATACTCGCAGTCAAAGGGCAGTAAGCAACCCGGGAATGCAAAAAGTAAAACACCGGTGCTCGACAATTTCGGCCGCGACATCACCAAGATGGCGGAACTCGGCGCACTCGATCCTATTGTAGGACGTGAGTCGGAGATTGAAAGGGTTTCGCAGATCCTTTCACGACGGAAGAAAAATAACCCGATACTGATCGGTGAACCGGGTGTGGGTAAGACAGCGATCGTGGAAGGATTGGCCTTGCGTATCGTTCAGCGTAAAGTATCAAGAGTATTGTTCGATAAACGGGTGATCTCTCTCGATCTTGCCGCGTTGGTGGCCGGTACAAAATACCGGGGCCAGTTCGAAGAGAGAATGAAGGCGATCATGAATGAGCTGGAGAAGAACCGGGATGTGATCCTGTTCATCGATGAATTGCATACTATCGTAGGTGCCGGAGGCGCCAGTGGATCACTGGATGCCAGCAATATCTTTAAGCCTGCCCTCGCAAGAGGGGAACTGCAAT
>DASYLC010000114.1:0-2761 GCA_036009775.1 Chitinophagaceae bacterium | reverse complement strand
ATCCGATCATCTTCTGCTGTGAAGAACAAAGTCCTCTTAAAACAGGTGCTATCAACGCAGCTTTCCTGCGCCGGCTATTCTTATCCTGAGGTTTTATCTTTTCGCCACCGAAGACATGTTTTTGCTTTTTCAATTTCTGTTCAATGTATTCCGCACATTTTTCAATCACTTCAAGCGTATTGATATAGCTCTCATAAGCTGTATCTCCCCAGGTAAACAGGCCATGAGATCCCAGCATGATCCCGCGGATGCCGGGATTTGTTTCCAGGCAGGCGGCCATTTTCAATCCCAGGTCAAAACCAGGCCGTTGCCAGTTTACCCAACCGATCGTTCCATTAAAAAGATCGCAGGTGATCTTTTCACCATCCTTTGCAGCAGCAATAGCAATCGCCGCATCCGGATGAAGGTGATCGATGTGCTTAAAGGGCAGAAATCCATGAAGCGGTGTATCGATAGACGGAGCTTTGGAAGACAGATCGAAAAGGCAATGGTTAAAAAGAGCGACCATTTCATCTTCGTGCTGCAGACCCCGGTAAACATTTTTTAAACTCCGGAGGCGTTCGCTGTATAAAGCCGCCAGACCATTTTTTTTCAATGTGCCGAGATCGCCGCCCGAACCTTTGACCCACATGACTTCTACCGGCTGGCCTGTCAACGGATCGCTGGCTGTTATTTTACAGGACGTATTTCCTCCTCCATAATTTGTGAGACGCAGGTCAGCGCCAAGCAGGTTGGAACGGTAAATGAGCAGGCCAATTTCATCTCCGGATAATTGGGCTGCTTTTGTCTCGTCCCAGAGAAAACTTACATGTTTGAACAAGACAGTATTGGTTAACATGGTTGATTTTTATACGTGCCTGAAAATTTGCACGATTAAATTATTTATCCTGCCAGTAATATGACAGGCCAGGTTTTGTAAGTGTATACTATCAGTGCGAAAGCGGATCCTTTTTACATGAATAAAATTATCATATCCATCCATTAAACCGTCATGCCTCATCATGGTATTCCCCTATCCTTTACTATTCCGGGAACGATTGCGTTATATTATAAATCAGCAACCGGAATAATCATTAATTTTCTCCTGTCATGCGTGAAAGTTTCCATATGAAAGGGAGCGGTCTTTTTCAGCATATGCATTTTGATTACTATTCTGCAACGCCGAAATATCTTCAGCTTGCCAATACGATCATTAAAGCTATCAGCGAAGGCAAACTCCAGAAGGATGAACTGCTCCCTTCCATCAACGAGCTCAGCTTTGAATTTGAAATATCAAGGGATACGGCGGAAAAAGGATACAAATACCTGAAAAGCGTCGGTATCCTGGGTTCTGTTCCGAGCAAAGGCTATTATGTCAAAACAACAGAGGTCAACCTGAACCTGAAGATCTTCCTGCTGTTCAATAAACTCAGCACACATAAAAAGATCATCTACGATACATTTGTCGACACGCTGAAAGACCTTGCGTCGGTGAATTTTTATATCTACAACAATGAATACGATTTTTTCAAACGACTGATCCGCAACAACAAGAACGATTACACGCACTATGTCATTATTCCTCATTTCTTTGATGGCGGGGAAAATGCCTCCGAGATCATCAATACCATTCCCAAAGAGAAACTGCTTTTACTGGATAAACTCGTGCCCGGTGTAGACGGTGAATATGCGGCTGTCTATGAAAATTTCGAAAAGGATATCTACAACGCCCTGGAACAATTGCTTACCCGGCTTGGCAAATACCATACGATCAAAATCATTTTCCCCGAAGACACTTATCATCCCAAAGAGATCCTGAAAGGATTTTTCAGGTTTTGCAATCAATATGCTTTTAACTACAAGGTCATCCACGATATCAATACCGAACCTATCCAGGAAGGAGAAGTTTTTATCAACCTGATGGAAAATGATCTCGTGATCCTGATCGAAAAAATATTAGCCACCGGCCTCATCGTCGGGAAGCAGGTAGGTGTGATCTCTTACAATGAAACACCGTTGAAAAAAATAATCCTGAACGGTATTACCACTATCTCCACCGACTTTCAAATGATGGGCGTCAAAGCCGCTGAAATGATCCTGCATGATTCCAAAGAACATGTTGAAGTGCCTTTTCATGTGACACCGAGGTGTTCGTTATGAGTTGACCAGAGGCCCCCATCCCCTAAAGGGGAGTCCAGATCGATCTTTCTTTTGTTAATTGAACAGCTTTATTCAGAAGTGATTTTTATTTCTAATTAAAGCTTTTCATACTTTTAAAAGGCTGTCCTATCAATACCCAGGATTCTGATACGCCGTTCTCACCGCCGCATCCAGCACTGTTCCGTTTTCATCGGTAAGTTGTGTCAGGTATGCATTGGGCCAGGGACGGAACGTATAACTTTTTCTGTAAAGTCCTTTCCCGCTACCATCCTGTCCATTGCCCCCTTCTGTATTGGACGCTACCGGCCATAAGCCCGGCTTATCGGAACTCATTTGATTCAGGTACTCCACCCTATCGTACAATATGCCGGCATTGTGCAGGTCTTCCCAGGTCAGTCCTTCCGATAAGAACTCACGGGATTTTTCATTGTAGATAAAATGAATGAACATCGTTTCTTTCGACGTAGCCGTTGGGATATATCCTTCAGCCAATGCTTCCGGTGTACCGGGTGTAAAATAATTTTCTGTTGCCATCAGCTTGACAAAAGAATTACCACTGGCGCCATACGGAGGAAGTTTTTCCGCAGCTGTTAAACCAGATGCCTGTGGTTCCCATTCAACC
>DASYLC010000113.1:0-4447 GCA_036009775.1 Chitinophagaceae bacterium | reverse complement strand
TGATCTATGGTGAAATATCCAGGCCCAACGGTCTTGGTTTTTTTCCGGATGGAAAACTACTTGTTTCCTGTTCCGATCCCCATGACCCAACCTGGTACATCATTGACAGGGTAAGTGATACTATGACGGCTGTATCAGTGTTTTACACTGTTGCGGGTGAACCAAAGGGTTTAAAAGGTTTACCCGATGGGTTGAAGATCGACAAGAAGGGGAATGTATTCGCCACCGGCCCCGGCGGAGTATGGATCTTCAACAATGAAAGAAAACTGCTGGGTAAAATAAAACTGGATGAAGCCTGCTCCAATGTGGCTTTATCCCCCGATGAAAAGACATTGTATATCACCAATGACATGAACGTATTACGATTAAAAATGAGAAAATAACAGTACGCAGAGTGCCCGGGGTGCGCAGAGAATTCAGTTATGTCTCAGCGATCCCTGCGCACCAATAAAAATTACTATGAAGATCTATAAACTGAGTTCAGGCATCCTTATCGAATACAATGGCCAGCATTATAAAGTGCCGGTAGCGGATTGGGATCATTTTATCAATGATGATGATATTTATAACAAACTGAAAACATTTTTTGATTCAGGCAGGGCTACTACGACCAACGGTATCAATGGATCGGAATTTTTAGCACCTGTAGGCAGCCAGGAACTCTGGGCCTGTGGCGTAACCTACCTGCGCAGCAAAACAGGGAGACAGGAAGAATCCAAAGCATCGGGCGGTTCCGATTTTTATGCGAAAGTGTATGAAGCAGAGAGACCGGAAGTATTTTTTAAATCCACCCCGCACCGTATCGTGGGTCATAAAGCAAAGGTCAATATCCGCAAGGACTCTGTATGGGATGTTCCCGAACCCGAACTGACACTCGTGGTCACTTCATCCGGCAAGATCATCGGGTATACGATTGGCAATGATATGAGCAGCCGGAGTATTGAAGGAGAAAATCCTTTATACCTGCCACAGGCCAAGACCTATGACGGTTGTGCATCCATCGGACCCTGTATCTATATCAGTGATGAACCGATCAGTCCTTCTACAGAGATACAACTCGAGATATTCCGGGGCAGCATAAAAGTGTTTAACGGGAATACAGCGATAAACCAGATGAAACGGACATTGGAAGAGCTCGTATCCTTTGTGTACCGCGAATGTTCTTTTCCCTGTGGTTGTCTTATTATGACAGGCACAGGTATTGTACCGGGAAGCGATTTCACTTTGCAAAGCGATGACGAGATCAGGATCACTATCGATCATATCGGTACATTAATAAATTCGGTACGTTAAGCATGACCTTCCTCATTATCATACTGGCGATCGTGTTGCAGGTATTCCTGACGGCAAAAAAGCTAAGCCCGTTCCTTTCGTTGCTGATCGTCTCCATACTGGCAGGGTTGTTTCTTGGAATGTCGCCGGCCTTGCTTTTAAAATCCATTGAAAGCGGCGTGTCCGGTACTTTGGGCGGGCTGGCCCTGATCATTTTCCTGGGCGCTATCCTTGGGAAAATACTGGAAGCCGGTGGCGCTACAGAAAAAATATCAGCAACCCTGGTTAATGCTTTTGGTGAAAAGAATATTCAATGGGCCGTCCTGCTCACTGGTTTCCTGGTAGGTATTCCCCTTTATTACAATGCAGGTTTCGTGATCCTGGTACCTCTTGTCTTTTCCATTACCAAAAGAACAGGCTTACCATTATTATATGTAGCGATACCCATGGCTGCCTCTTTATCCACGACGCATTGTTTCCTTCCACCACATCCCGGACCGGTCGTACTGGTCAATGCATTCAAAGCGGATATGGGTACAACATTAGTATATGGTTTGATGATCGCCATACCGGTGGTGATCGTTGCGGGGCCTTTTCTCGGGCGACTCTTGCAACGGATAAAAGTGAATACCATCAATATCTTTGGTACAACTGAGCAACCGGAAGAAAAAAAATTACCTGCGACTTTCCCCAGTTTTTTTATTGCTCTTCTGCCTGTAATACTGATCGCACTGGCCGTGATCGCTCATAATTTCCTCGACGATGGTTGGATGATCAAAAGGATATTACTGTTTACAGGTGATCCCGGAATAGCCTTGCTCCTGACAGTTTTACTGGCCTGCTGGTATTTCGGCTGGAGAATGGGTGAGTCCATGGAGACAACTATGAAGTGGGTGAACCAGGCCATTTCCGGTATCGCGATGATCGTATTGATCATTACGGCCGGCGGAATATTCAAACAGGTGTTGACCGATAGCGGCACCGGCGCTTATATCGCATCCTTTATCAGTAAATGGAATATGCCGCCTCTTTTATTTGGCTGGGTCATCACTGCTTTATTAAGGGTAACGATCGGTTCGGCAACTGTGGCCGGTCTAACTGCTGCGGGGATCGTAGCACCGTTGGTCGCAACAGGATCCGTATCACCTGAACTGATGGTGCTGGCTGTCGGAACAGGATCGGTGTTTGGTTCTCATATCAATGATTCCGGCTTCTGGATGTTCAAAGAATTTTTCAACCTGTCATTGTCGCAAACTTTTTTATCCTGGACGGTAATGGAAACGACAATATCCATTTTAGGATTGGGCGGTGTATTGCTCCTTGATATGATCTTATAAAATAACCGATATGAAAAAGATATTTTTAAACCTATTTATGGTTGCTTCGCTTCTGGGGCTCGTACAATGCAATTCTTCCGGTCAGCCATCCCAACCCGCAACGACCGGTGAGAGCAAAGGTCTCAAAGACTATTATGCAAAATACTTTTCCATCGGTGTGGCTGTTTCACCCGGTGCATTAAAAACGGATGAAGCCGGTCTTATCCTTGAACAGTTCAGCAGCATGACACCGGAGAATGCGATGAAGATGGGACCCATCCATCCCAAAGAAAATGAATACAACTGGGCCGGCGGTGATTCGATCGCTGCTTTTGCCAAACGAAATAACCTGAAACTACGGGGTCATACCTTATGCTGGCATAACCAGGTGCCCAACTGGTTCTTTACAAACGCGGCAGGAGATACTGTCACCAAAGAAGTACTGCTCCGCCGGCTGAAAGATCATATCACCACCGTGGTCAGGCGCTATAAGGGAACGATCTATGCCTGGGATGTGGTGAATGAAGCGATCTCCGACCGGGCTGATGAATATTTCCGCAATTCAGCTTTCTATAGAATATGCGGGGAAGAATTTGTGGCCAGAGCATTCCAGTATGCGCATGAAGCAGACCCGGATGCTTTATTGTTTTATAATGATTATAACGAGATCAACGCGGTAAAAAGGGAAAAGATATTCAAACTGGTGAAAGGACTAAAAGATGCCGGGATACCCATACACGGTGTGGGTCTGCAGGGACACTGGGCCCTATCTGAACCCACTGAATCACAACTCGACAGTACGATCAGCCGTTTTGCTGACCTGGGTTTGAAGATACAGGTGACCGAGCTCGATATATCCGTTTACCCCAAAGAACATAATGCAAGAGAAAGAAAAGCTTCGGATTATGATACGGCTTTCAGTGCTGAAAAAGAAGCCAGGCAAATGGAAGTGTATAAAATGTGTTTTAAGCTCTTCCGGAAATATAAAAATGTTATATCGGGAGTCACTTTCTGGAATATATCTGATCGTCACAGCTGGTTGGACAACTTCCCTGTGAGGGGGCGGAAAGACTACCCGTTATTATTCGATAAAGATCTTCAGCCAAAGAAAGCATATTGGGAAGTGGTGAAATTTTAGGCAGTGTCCTATTTTGAAAACCCTGAACCACATAGATACATAGTACACAGAGAAAAACATAGAATTCTATGTGAGAAGCCTATGTTTCTTATGTGACTATGTGGTTCATTGCTTTTAAGGCCAGCAAATTTTAAAGCAGTTAAAAACATGAAAAAAGTATTTCCGTTTGTTATATCGTTTGTTATTTCGTTCAGCGGGTATGGTCAATCACCCGCTACTTATAAAAATCCCATTCTTGCCGGCTTTTATCCCGACCCGGGTATTTGCAGGATGGGTGATGATTATTATATTGTCACATCGAGTTTTTCTTATTTCCCCGGGCTTCCCATTTTTCACAGTAAAGACCTGGTGAGCTGGAAACAGATCGGTCATGCCATGGACAGACCAGAGCAATTGAACCTGGATGGAGCAGGTGTATCGAGAGGATTATTTGCGCCTGCGATACGTTATCATAAAGGAATATTCTATATCATTTGTACACTGATCGATAAGGGCGGTAATTTTTTTATCACGGCCCGTGATCCCAAAGGTCCCTGGAGTAATCCGGTATGGCTCCCGGAGGTGAATGGTATCGATCCTTCTTTTTTCTTTGATGATAACGATAAGGCTTATGTGCTCTTCAACAGTATCCCGCCTGATAATATTTCTTTACACGATGGTCACCGCACGATCCGGCTATTTGAATTTGATATCAAAAATGGTAAAGTGACGGGTGACGAAA
>DASYLC010000112.1:0-5136 GCA_036009775.1 Chitinophagaceae bacterium | reverse complement strand
TTGGCGACCCAGTCGATGATCACTTTAAAACCCATTTCATGTGCCTGCCTGACCAGGTTCTTAAAATCATCCAGTGTACCGAATTCGGGGTTGATCGATGTATAATCGGAGCAGGCATAATAACTTCCCAGCGAACCTTTTTTATTTTTTTGTGCGATCGGGGTAACGGGCATGAACCAGAGTGTCCCGATACCCATCCCTTTTAATTTGGGCAGGTATTGCGCAAAGGCATTGAAAGTTCCTTCCTCGGTGTACTGGCGCACATTGACCTCATAGATAGTGGTGGTATGTGTCCATTCGACAGGGCTGAAACGGTTTGTCATGCTTGTTGTTTTTTTAGTGTCATCATTCTTTTTTTTCTTCATCAGTTTGCAGGAACCCAGCAGGACCGCTAAAGAAAAAGCAAGCAACAGGTATCGCATATCGAAGTTTTGGGGAAGATAAGAAGAAAGTCCGGAGTCGGGAGACCGAAGTCGGCAGGTAAGTTTCCGAAAAACCTTTCATTTTGTATGGATGGTGCATTAGCTCTTCGATGATATGGAATGGAATTAAGTGATCATTGATACGGGCTGGCTTCGGACTTCCTGCTTCAGGCTCCTGACTTCTCTCGTATCTTTGCACCCATGAAGAGTTTCGAGGTACCTATTATCTACAGGAGCCCGTTAATTTCTGCCATTAAGAAAAAGCGGAAAGAGACGGACAGGATGAAGAAGGACTTCATCCCTACCCTCCTTGATTTCGGACCACTTAAAATTTACCTGGCCCGTCATTTTGGGTTTTGTTACGGTGTAGAGAATGCCATCGAGATCGCTTTCAGGACCGTGGAAGAGAACCCCGGCAAAAGAATATTTCTCCTGAGCGAAATGATCCACAACCCGCAGGTAAATGCGGACCTGCAATCGCATGGCATTCGTTTTTTACAGGATACCTATGGCAAACAACTGATCCCTTTCGAAGAAATAACCGCGGACGATATCGTACTCATCCCTGCTTTTGGCACTACCCTGGAGATCGAAAAAAAATTAAGGGACAAGGGTATCCCTACCGAGAGATACAACACTACCTGCCCCTTCGTGGAAAAAGTATGGAACCGAAGTGAAGCCATTGCTAAAAAGGATTATACCATTATCATCCACGGTAAACCCAAACACGAAGAAACAAGAGCTACTTTTTCTCACGCCGCATCAGCAGCGCCGGCGGTGGTGGTAAAAGATATGACAGAGGCCAAAGAACTGGCGAAATATATCACCAGCGAAAAATCCGCGGCAGATTTTTATGCGGAATTCGCTAACCAGTATTCGCAAAATTTTGATGTAACAAAGGACCTGCAACGGATCGGCGTGGTGAACCAGACCACGATGCTGGCCAGCGATACACAGGCCATCGCAGATTACCTGAAACAGGTAATGATCGAAACTTACCAACCTGCTGTTACAGAAGAACGATTTGCAGACACAAGAGATACACTTTGTTACGCCACCAACGATAACCAGACGGCGGTGAGCGGTATGCTGGAAACACCGGCTGATCTTGCCATTGTAGTAGGCGGTTATAATTCCTCCAATACTTCACACCTGGTGGAACTCTGTGAAGAAAAATTACCGACCTATTTTATCAGCAGCGAAGAACAGATACTTTCGGCAAAAGAAATACTGCATTATAATTTTCACACCAAAGAAGAAATACTGACCAATGGTTATCTCCCGGCAAAAGAACCGGTGAATATTTTAATAACCAGTGGCGCTTCCTGTCCTGATGCATTGGTAGAGGGAGTTATCAGTAAATTAGTGAGCTTCTATCCGGTCTCTGCAACGATCCAGAAACTGACAGGAGAATTCAAATAGGGTCGACCCCGACTTTTTTCTATTATTTTTTATCTTTTCACGATCATCTATCAACTGTACATCAGTTCGTAATACTCATGCGCCATCCTGTTGCTGTCGAACTGGAAACGGACATCCCGCATCCCGTTCTTCATCACCTGGCGCCAGGTACTGTAATTGGTATAATATAGAGGAAGTATTTCGTTCTCCAGGATCTCATAGATCTTGTTGAGATCGTACTCATCCTGTTCGTGGGTGACCATGTTCGCATAATCTGCTTTGGGAACCACGAATCCATTATGACCATGGTTGATGAATTCCGGTATCCATCCGTCATCGGTAGAAAAGTTGATAGCACCGTTCATCGCGGCCGTCATACCACTGGTGCCCGACGCTTCACGGGGAACACGGGGATTATTCAGCCAGCAATCCGCCGCCTGTTTCAGTCGTTTGGATAATCCCAGTTCATACCCGATGAGCACGGCTACATTCTTGTACTGTTTGCTCAAATGGACCAGTTGATTGAACTCACTGATGGCAGGATGATCCACCGGGTAAGGCTTGCCCGCCCAGATGATCTGTACAGGATATTGAGTACTGCTTAATAATTTCCTGAAACGTTCTTCCGCCGTAGTGATCAGCCCGGCCCTTTTATAGCCCGCGAAACGCCTGGCCCAGACCAGCGTAAATACATCGGGGTTAAATATTTTCCCGGTTTGATCCGCTACTATTTCAAATGCCCTCTTCTTTAAATATTTTTTCCGGTCATCGATACCATAATCATCTCCCGCTTCCGAAAAACGATACAGTTGCTTGTCGGCCCAGTAACGCCAGTTCTGCGCATTGGTGATAGAAATGATCGGGCAGATACCATCATATTTACTCCACATGGCCCTTGATACATGACCATGCAATTGTGATACACCATTGGCAATATGTGCAAAGCGCAATGCGGCCAGCGAATGATTGAACTGGTCGCTGTCGTTATTATACAATTTCTTTACTTCCTCTACGGTCAGGCCGCAGAAATAACTCATCTTATGACAGAGATAGATATCATGTTTCTCATTACCTGCTTCTTCCGGTGTATGCGTGGTAAATACCAGTCTCTTTTTAACCTCGCTCATATCCTGCTGGAACTTATGATAGAGATAAAAGGCCGCGGAAAGACCATGCGCTTCATTCAGGTGATAGAGTTCGGGGTTGAATCCGAGTACATCCATCAGTTTGGCTCCGCCCACTCCCAATAAAATGAACTGTGCCACTTTGGTGGCGACGTTGGCATCGTACAAACGATGCGTGATCGTTTGGGATACATAATCGTTCTCGGGAAGATCGGTCGACAATAAAAAAAGCGGGGCTGTTTTGAATGTCTCCGGGTTCAGGTAATAGGCTTTAACCCAAACCGGGTGTTCATGTATCGTTATCTGGAATTTGATCCCGGTATCTTCCAGGAAACTGAATTGCTTTTCATTCCAGGCCACGTCGAGGGTCTGGTCCTGGTGACGTTCCTGGTCATAGTATCCGTATTTCCATAAGATACCAACACCAACAAGATTTTGTCTTAGTTCGTAAGCACTGCGCAAATGGGAACCGGCTAAAAATCCAAGACCACCACTGTAAATCTTGAGTGGCTGGTGTGTAGCAAACTCCATCGAGAAGTAAGCGATCTTTTTTGAATAGCGGTCATCAACAGGATACGGGATAGAAAAGGGGGCAAAACTCATAATGTGTTCTTTTTACACGAAGGTGCAAGATAATGGTTAATCGGGAATATCTATTTGGCTTTTTGAATTGGCTTAGTTTGAAAAATTTGAACCGCATAGAACAAAGTACACACAGGTTAGAATACAGTCTATGTGAAAACTATGTTTCTGCTGTGTCGCAGCCTGCCCTGACAAAGGAAGGGTAGTGCAAAAAATATTTCAACTCCATTGTTCCAATATGAATATTCAAGTTTATTTCTTCAAGTTGGTTTTTGTATTGCCTGCGGGCTTTACATATTTTTTCCGGGCGAAACTTCCGTCAAAAGGACAATTCAATCCCCTGCGGTTGCCACAACCTTCTTCTTCTTTCAGCGTAACGGCGTTGGCGCTGAAAATAAAACGCAGCACACAGGGGTCACCTTCCTCCCGGTACTCTGCCATAGTGGGTGATTTGATAGTAGCTTCTCCTTTCAGTTCACCGGTGCAGGACCCATTACTCTTTTCAAAATGGATAAAGAAACTAAGCTGGCCTGCTCTTCTTCCATCTCTTACAGAGACCATATTCATTTTACCATTGCTGTAATCGGACGATAATTTATTCTTCCTGGGCAATGTATCGATCGGATTGATCAGTTCTGTCACTTTATCATTCAGTGCATCGGTCATGATCAGTAAAAAGCTCTTTGTTTCCGCACTCAGCACATACACATCTTTCCCGTCACTCATTGATCCATCCGCGTTTCGTAACGACACGGCCTTTGTGATCCCAAAGGTCCGGTCCATCACCATCGATTGGGCGGTGGCCTTGTTATTATCAGGTCTTAGTACCGGCATAGAAGCAATAAACTGTTGTTTGGAATCGAAAGCCAGGATGAACAGCGCCTTTTTATCTTTTGTGGAAGTTTTGACGAACAGGTATGTTTCTGCCTTTGGTCTTTCAGCTTTACCCAATGCATAGATCTTTGGCTTTACGCCTTTGCCGTACACTTTGTCTATTACCGAATCGGGAATGAACCGGGAGAAATTCGTATAGCTGACCAGGAACGAGTCCTTTTCCTGTCTTGGAAGGGCCGTATCCGCGTACTGGTATGGAAGTTTAAGAGCTCTGAAAAAGTCAATGAAATCAGAAAGTTCTACCGGGTCATCGCCGGATAAGGATGGTTTCTTTTTTTGTTTGCAGCCGGCCAGCAGGACCAGCGCCAGCAACAGGCAAGTGATTTTCCCGGATAAACGCATGTGGTTGATTGTGCACGAAAGTAAGCGATTCCCCCTGATTCTGCCGGGTTCGCATTTTGTCATCTGCATTATTTTTTTTAGTTTTGTCTAAAAATATTTTTAGCCATGTTGAATTATTCAACCAGCGAAGAGAATTATATCAAAGCGATCTTTCACCTGCAGCGGGAGGACGGGATCGTCTCCACCAATGAACTGGCCAATGAATTAAAAACAAAACCAGCTTCCGTCACCGATATGATGAAAAAGCTGAAAGCAAAAAAACTACTTCATTACCAGCCCTACCAGGGTTTCCGGCTCAGCAGTGAAGGGAGTAAAGTAGCATTGGGCATCATCCGCCGTCACCGGCTTTGGGAATTCTTCCTGGCAGAGAA
>DASYLC010000111.1:0-2260 GCA_036009775.1 Chitinophagaceae bacterium | reverse complement strand
TGAGTGGCCGATATAATCCGGTGAAGAAAAACTGATCGTCAGCATATCGGTGATATTATCCGCCCCCAACTTCTCTTCCACGATGGCAGCCTTCGCCATTTCGGCGGTGAGTGTATTACCCATCGGGGTGGTGGATATCTTACCATAATCTTTACCGATGAATTTTTTCAGGTCGTAGGGGAATGTATTACCAAAAGGTTTGCCTTCATAACTTTTTTCATCAGCCGTGCTTTGGGTGTAAGTGGCGGCAGGATATAAAAGATCCCATCCCTGCTCGTAATATTTGTTGACCAGACCTTTCGCATTGAGATCGCTTACCCATTTAGGCAACTCATTCATATAATAAGTGGAAGTGATCCAGTTGCCGGTTGTATTGTCATACCAGTAAGCAGCATTGGCGCTATGCCCGGCCGGTAGTATACCACCGCGGTCTTTGATAGCGATCCCAATTACTTTACTTTTGAAATTTGTGGCCAGCCTCAATTCATCACAGATACTTGTTACCAGCATATTCTTCGGGCTCATCTTGCCCAATGCAGAAGTACTGCCCACTGTATTGACGGTCTTGTCCTCTGTGCAATAGACCGATCTCGCCTGGTCGCGGTCCCACCAGAAATTCCCGGTGATCCCGCTGATAGCAGGAACAGCGCCTGTATATAAAGTACTATGACCACAGGCTGTAATGGTGGGAGCATAGGGGATCAATGTATTTTCACAGGAGAAGCCCTGGTTCAGCATTCTTTTAAAACCACCATTGGGTGCATACCGGTCATAAAAGCGATAGAGATAATCCCAGCG
Organism: Chitinophagaceae bacterium; assembly: GCA_036009775.1. Taxonomy (GTDB): domain Bacteria; phylum Bacteroidota; class Bacteroidia; order Chitinophagales; family Chitinophagaceae; genus JJ008. The sequence goes on along the minus strand of DASYLC010000111.1, from coordinate 1,462 downwards.
CATCTGGTCGATCACGATCCCTACTACTAATTTCGGGCGCTGAATTCCCTGTTGTGCATGAACTGAAAAGGTCGTCACAAGGGCCAGTACTACGGTCAGAAAACGATGCATGGAAAAATGTTTGGGCAAAAATAAGGTATTGTGAGGCGGCAGGTCAGCCAGTGGTGAACATTTACAGAATGTTATTTTACGAGGGTGCAATGCTCGGAAAGTATCTCCACTTTGCCATCCTGTTTGATAACAGTGATGCTGCAACGCTGCAGATCGTCAAAAGGAGATCCGAAATAGATACCTCTTCCATACCATATGGTATTTACAACGGCGGTATTCCCTTCTATTTTGATATCGAATTGTTGTCGTTTCATGGAGTCGAGCCGGTAATCAGATGATCCGGCTGTATGTACTATATTATTCCGGTCAAAGATGCCACCGGATTGTGTAAAATAGATATAAGAGGGTGCCAGAACAGAGTCGACCGTTGCTGCATTTTTATTTTTCCACCCGTTATCAAACGCACCGATGGCAGCGAGCACTTCCTCCCGTGTCAATGTTTCCTGCTGATTGCAGGAAATAATAACGGGGATCAGCAATGCCAGTCCGCAAATAATCTTTTTCATGCGCGGCAAAGTTACTGCAATGCCGCTTTTCTTTTGTTAAGGAACTTGTAGAAGATCATTCTTTGCTGTGGAGTTTCCAGAAAGAGAAAGAAGTCAGAATAGCGAGACAGCCTACAGCCCACCAGAGAACGGTAAACCCCGCATGGTCAGCCAGTTGGGCGCCACCCATCGGGCCCAGTGTTTGTGCCGCGGACCAGGCCATCGTATATAGAGCAGCATACTGACCGCGGTTGGACGGCTGGGTCCGGGCGATCCAATAGCTGTTCATGAAGGGCATCGACAGTATTTCACCAAAGGTCACCAGTACGATCATACTGCAGGCAACCGGGACAGCAGCCCCGGGAAGATTGAGTAATAAAAACGAAAGTCCAACCAGGAAAACACCCAGTGTAATATAAAGGATACTTTTTCTCTTGCCTTCAAGCTTATAGATCAGTACCATTTCCACGAGGGCGATGATCACACCGTTCATCGCCATCAATATCCCGATAAAAGGCTTGGAAAAATGGAGATCCTTTTTAAAATACACAGGAAGGTTGTTGAACAGCTGGAAGAAACAACAGGCAAACAGCATCGTGATCAGTGCAAAGGAGAGATAGGTCTTGTCCTTATAAGCTGATCGCACAAGCGGGTCATTCAATTTTGTTTTTGGTGTTCGTGTATGGACTACCGGTTTTAATACCAGCCACATCAGTAACGCCGCACCGATATTGGTAAAACCATCTACCCAAAACAGCAATTCATAATTTATGTCTGCCAAAAATCCGCCTACACCGCTGCCGACTGCCCAGCCAATATTGATAGCGAGCCGGTTCAACGCATACGAACGGGTACGGTTCTCTTCC
>DASYLC010000110.1:0-3490 GCA_036009775.1 Chitinophagaceae bacterium | reverse complement strand
GGTTTGATAAACAAAAGAAAGGAGATAAAAAGACCCTGGGTATTTTAGGGATGCAGGAGAGAATAGCGATGATCGGCGGCGGGTACGAGATCAGGAGCCGGCCTTCAGAAGGAACCGAAGTTGTCGTTCAATTGTCACTGAGTAATTATAAACCATCAACTGTATGATCCGAATTCTTATCGCAGATGATCATGCCATCGTCCGGAAAGGACTTAAGCAGATCTTGCTCGAACTATATCCTTCCGCTATCATCGCGGAAGCAGGTGATGCCGAAATGCTGATCAAGTTTATCCTGACAGATAAATGGGATGTGGTGATCTGCGATATGAGTATGCCGGGACGGAGTGGTCTTGATGCACTAAACCAGATCAAACAGGCTGCCCCGAAATTGCCAGTACTGATCATGAGCATGCACCCCGAAGACCAGTATGCTTTGCGGGTACTGAAAGCAGGTGCTGCCGGTTACCTGGGAAAAGAAACGATCCACGATGATATCGGCAAAGCGATCGAAACTGTTTTGCGCGGAAAAAAATTCATCACCCCGGCTATTGCAGAGCAACTGGCCAATGCTTTTGATTCCGGTATGCCCAACGAGTTGCACGAGAGTCTTTCCGACCGGGAATTTGATGTATTTAAACTTCTGGCTGCCGGCCGGTCTGTTACAGAAATAGGCGAACAGTTATCCTTAAGCGCAACTACGGTAAGTACCTACCGTTCCCGTATCATGGATAAAATGGGGATGCGTTCCAATGCGGACCTTACACGGTATGCGATCGAGCATAAGTTTATATAGGTCAGATTGATCATATAGTTTCCGTGGTCAGGGATAGCTTTAAAGGTTGTTAAAGTATTCTTGTGCTTTGGTCATATGGTTCCTGTCGTCACTGGTTGTCATACAGGTTGCAGAAAGTCTTTTTACACTTTGGTAATAGGGGTCATATCGGAAACACTGTATACTATAAAACCCTTCTTCCTGTCGGAATCTGTATGACCCATCTGACCGTCCTCTAAGTGTCGTGTAGATTTTATTCTACAAACATCTGACCACTTGAACTACATGCATATATATACTATTTTTTTTATTTTTCAGGATGGCTGAAAAGGAGTGATCACCCTTCGATCCTCCCGGCCTTTTATCCGTAAATCTTTATGCTTAAAGTATTGATTGCCGATGACCATGAATTTATCCGCCAGGGAATTAAATTAATTCTCCGCGAGGAATACCCGTTGGCCCATTTTGAAGAAGCAGAAGATGCCGATTCACTGATCAGTAAGGCCAGTGCGGGCAACTGGGATATTATTTTATCGGATATCTCCATGCCGGGTGGCGGTGGTATCCACGCATTGGAGGAACTTTCCCGTCAGGAACTTCGGATCCCCGTTCTGATCGTAAGCATGTTCCCCGAAGAACAATATGCACTGCGTGTCAGGAAAGCCGGTGCGGTCGGGTATATCACCAAAGATACCGTTAACGAAAACCTGGTCAATGCAGTACAGGCCGTCCTGGCCGGGCAGGATTATTTTTCCGATTCGATAGCAAAAATTTGATCGAGGTCAACATTACGCAAACCGTTGCATGATTGTAGTGTGCGGGCTACATATCTATAGTAATACTGTCTATTTGCCGGGGTCAGAGATATCAGTTTCTTTGCGCTGATTTTGTACACTTTATGCAAAAAAAACTAACCATACTGATCGTTGATGATAACATGAACTTTGTGGATCGTATGATCAACCTGCTCGAAGATGCAGACAATGTCGGGTATATCAATGTGAGCGGGAACTATGATGAAGCCCGCCGTTTGCTCGCCACTGAAGAACCGGACGTGGTGTTACTGGATATCAATCTCCCGGGTAAGAATGGTATCGAGTTATTGAAACTCATCAGGCAAAACAAACAGCAATGCGAGGTAATAATGATCACCAATCATGCGGATGATTATTATCGTCAGCAATGCCGCGATCTTGGCGCCAAACATTTCCTGGATAAAAGCAATGACTTTGGCCTTGTACCGGGGATCATCAAAGAAGTATTAAACTAAAAGTGAAGAACCCTCCTGTCAAAAAAAACAGGCGTTGTTATTATGAAAAAGAACTGGTCCGCTTTAAAGCAACTGATAAGTGCGTATGAACAGCAAAAAGAAATTTTTCTTTCCCTGATTAACGAGGAAGGAAAGATCATCTGTGCCAATGCTAAAATGATGAAGACACTTCACCTGAAAAATCCGCGGGAGACTGCTTCCAATTTTTTTGAACTGCTTCATCCTGTCAACCTCACTGATTTTAAATCAGCGATCCGGAATTCTGCCCGGAACGGGAGTTCCACCGTACTGGAATTATACCTGAAGAACGGTTATTACCACCCAATGAAATGGGAGGTCAATTACCTGGAAAATTGCAGCAGCGAACCCCGGAACTATCTCTGTGTCGGTCATAAGATACTCGATGATGCCAGAGTAAAGAGATTCAATCAACTGGGAGAAAAAAATTACCAGCTGATCGTGGAAGGACTGAATGCCGGTATTTTTTTCCAGGACACGAACGGGGAACTGATCGCCGCCAACCAGAAAGCCGCTGAGATATTCGGAACAACGCTGGAACGTTTATACCAGCTTACAGATATTGCCAAACTCTGGAAAAATACCTGGGAGATCAATACCGAAGATGGCAGCCGGGTATCCTTTGAACAAACGCCTTTTATGCGGGCGCTGGAAACCGGTAAACCACATACTCAAACACTACAGATCCGTTTGCGGAATGACGAGTATCGCTGGCTGCATTTCAGTTCGCAGCCTTTATTCGATGATAACTGTAAAACACCATTTGCCGTGGTGTCGAATATTGCCGATGTGACACAGGAAAGAAAATTATCCGGCCAGTTACAGGAACGGGATGCTTTATTCAATGTCTTTATGAAGAAGACACCGGGCCTTTCCTGGATCGTGGATGAGGATGGCACGCTTATTTTTGCCAGCCAGTCTTTTTACCAGTATTTCGGGCTGGATGAAAAAAGATCGGTGAATAAAAAAATAGGTGATCTTATTCCTGTTACGGCCAAATCACTTTCTGAAAAACATCACGATGTCCTGCAAACAGGCAAGCCGGTCGAGTTCATCGAAAAAGTAAAATGGGCGGACGGCACCAACTTTATTTTTCATATCAATATATTTCCTGTAGAAGGGGTGACGAGTAAAAGAATGCTGGGCGGGTATGCCATTAACCTTTCCGATAAATATGTCGCGGAGAAACAATTAAAAGAGGCCAACGACAGGTTGCTGATGATATCCCGGGCCACATCCGACGCTATCTGGGAATGGGATATGCAGACAGGAAATATCTTCCGTAACGATGCACTGATGGACATGATCGGTTATCATGCCGAAGATAAAAAGGGTTTGTCCTGGTGGCTTCGCCGGATTCATCCCGAAGACCGTAACCGTGTAAGCGATAAAGTGAAAGACACCACCGAAAAAACTCTCCAGTCCTGGGA
>DASYLC010000109.1:0-4995 GCA_036009775.1 Chitinophagaceae bacterium | reverse complement strand
ACTCCTTTTTTATACTCAGGTCCTTATCGAGTTGGGTGGCGGTGGAAACGAGCTCTTCATTTTCCTTAAAACGACGGGCTGTTTCTTTTACCACGGCAAATGCTTCGGGAAGGATCTCTTCCAGTACTTCTTCGATCTTTTTATCCCTTTCTTTTTTGAGCTTGTCCACTTCCTGGTAGATACCATCCTTACCCATCAGATCATTAAAAGGAAGTTCTTCCGCAGCTGTGTTCTTAGCCGTGATCTCGTTGTCGATCTCCGTAAGATGTTCTTTGATGCGCTGCCGGAATTCCTGTGTTTTATTACGCAACTGATCGTTGGTCAGAGATGCATACGAAGAAAAGAACTGGTTGATCCTGCCAACATAAGGTGTAATTTTCTTTACATCTTTTTCCGACTTGCTGCCGCCAAAAATTTTCGAGATAAAACCAAGCATGGTTGGATAATTAGTATTAAGAATAGCTTATGAGCTGGTCAAAAAGGGTGCTACAATGTACTTACGAGCCATTTTGACAGCTTTCACCCGGTTTATCCGGGGGCGGCGAAGATAAGCCATAGTTTGCAGTTTAGTGGGGTGGTTTACAGGCTAAAACTGGCATATTTGCTGATACTGGTCAGGTGCGGTGTAAACAGGCTTTGCATTTTGTTGCAGTATCTTGCCGTGGTATAGTTTTGAAATAATCCACTGGTTAAATTGGATCTATGAACAGGGTTTTTTATCTCTCTTTTATATGTTTTGCCGTACTGGTGACTGCCTGTAACCTGGAAAAGGATAAGGAGACGGATCCTGACCGTATTTATTTTGATTACCAGGTGACGGGGGAAGAGGGTAATGATAATCTTACTATCCTGCTTCAGTACCGTGACGGAGGTGAAGATGAAGATGCGATCAGTACCGGTAGTTCCACCAGCGTAACACTGGATGGTGAAATGATACCGCCTGACAGTACCCGCTCGGGCGGCATTTTTTATGAAATGCACAAACCCATTGATGCCTTTACGGGAAAACACCAGATTGTTTTTACAGGTCCCGGAAAAAAAGAGTACCGGGAAGAATTCAGTTTTCAGCCTGTTCGTTTGCTGACGGTATTGCCAGACACTATTCACCGGGCCGACCTGGTCTTTGAATTTGAAGGACTGTCTGGAGGAACTCCTACAGAGGAAACAGAAGGTTCGATACGTGTACTGCTTACCGATACTTCATTTATCAATGATGGGATCAATCATTTGGAAAAAGCAAAAGACGGCCGTATTGTCATTCCCGTCACCGACCTGGACCGCCTGGCTAACGGACCGGTTCAGCTGGTATTTACCCGGGAGATCCAGCGCCCGGTCAGGAAAGGCACTGATGAGGGGGGAAGGCTGCTGATCACGTATACGCTTAAAAGGGAGTTTTTTCTCACTGATTAGCCGAAATCAATACCCACCCTGAATTCCCGGGGATTTACACATATAAATAACAACCGGCACCGGCCTGTTTTTTATTTTCATTCCGGGCTGGAATTTTAGCGTCAAGACCGTACTTTTGCGGCCTGAAAGACGAGGTCAAATAAGTCAAACTGGTCATACAGGTCAAGCAGGCAGCTGATAGAACGATTTGACCCATATTACCCATTTGACAATAGAAAGCTTACATCAGAATTTTTAAACTCAGCTCATGGCAGGACAATTAAAAGAGGTTCGGAACCGTATCAAATCAGTACAAAGTACACAGCAGATCACCAAGGCCATGAAGATGGTGAGTGCCGCGAAACTTCGCCGGGCACAGGATGCTATTATCCAGATGCGTCCTTATGCGCAGAAATTACAGGAGATGCTCAGCAATATCGTGAGCAACAGTGAAGGAGGCGAAGGTGGAATGCCATTGGCCATCGAGCGCCCGGTTGAAAAAGTATTATTTATTGTGATCACGAGTGACCGCGGATTGGCCGGTGCATTCAATGCCAACAGCATCAAGCTGACCAAGGCAACGATCGCGGAGAAATATCCTGAGCAATATAAAAAAGGGAATGTAACGATCTGGAATATCGGGAAGAAGGGATACGAGCATTTTGCCAAGAATAATTACAAAGCAGACGCTACCTACAAAGATATATTCCTGAACCTGACCTTTGAGAATGTACAGGCAGCTTCCAAAGCAGCCATGACAGCTTTTGAAGAAAGACAATTTGATGTGGTGGAACTGGTGTACAGCCAGTTCAGGAATGCTGCTACACAATATTTCAGCGTGGAGCGTTTCCTTCCCATTCCGAAAGTGGAGAAAAAAGCAGGGGCGGCGAAAGCAGATTTTATTTATGATCCTTCCAAAGAATTACTGATCGCTGAACTGATGCCCAAGATCCTCAACACACAACTCTATAAAGCGGTCCTTGATTCCAATGCTTCCGAGCATGGTGCCAGGATGACGGCGATGGACAAGGCGAGTGAGAATGCGAACGAAATGCTTCGCTCACTCAAGATATCTTATAACCGTGCAAGACAGGCGGCCATCACGACTGAATTGACGGAGATCGTGAGTGGTGCGGCAGCTCTTCAGGGGTAGGAAGGTCATATAGGTCATATAGGTCATATAGGTCATATAGGTCATATAGGTCATATAGGTCATATGGGTCAAATGGTCTCTGCGCTAACTTAGTTTCCTAAAGAATTTGAAGGGTCGTATAGATCATAAGGTCAAATTGGTCATATGGGTCATATGGCCTCCGATCTTGCTTGGTTTTCTAACTCAATTTATGGGTCGTATATATCGTGCGGGTCAAATAGCCTCTGATAGCGTAGAGTTTTCCTAAAGGATTTCCGGAAAAAAACAGTTTTAAATGGGAAAAATACTTTTCGTCCGCGAGGAGGAAGAATTATTTTTATTGGGATGGGGAAAGGATTGCCACTGGAAGAACTCGAGGTGTACCAGATCGCTATGGAGATCGGAGAGATGGTATGGGCGATAGTAGATAAGTGGGGCTATTTTCCAAAGAAAACATTAGGTGGTCAGTATGTAGAAGCAGCCGATTCGATTGCCATGAATATCAGTGAGGGCTATGGAAGATTTCATTATAAAGAGAACAGGAATTTTTGCTATTACAGTCGCGGATCGGCTAAAGAAACGCTTACTGTTATTGTGAAAGCAAAAACACGAAACCTATTGTCCGAGGAAGATTTTAATCTTCTTTCACAAAAATTGAACAGCTATTTTCGTTTGATGTTTAACTATGTCAAGTCTATTGGGACACAAGGAAATGAGTGATAATTTGTGAATAACCTGTTTTGAACTTTATAGTCTTGCGTACTAACTTGCCACCTTTAGGAAACTATATTGCCTAAACGACCCATATGACCATTTTTTGACCTTTATGACCAATTTGCCCGATTTTATATGGAAATAGCGAACCTGATACCACACATCGAAGCCCTGATCTTTGCGAGCGAGAAGCCATTGACGACATTGGAGATCGTTGAACTGGCCAATAATGCATTAGGATTCATGGACGATAAGATATCCCTTGACCAGGTGGAAGCTGCACTTGAAGGGATCACCGAAAAATACAGCGCGGACTTCTATCCTTTTGAAGTAAAACAAAGCGGCGGCGGCTGGCAGTTCCTGACAAGAGCAGCCTTTCATAAGACGGTTGCGCAACTGAACGGGGATAAATTCCTGAAACGTCTTTCGTCGGCTTCGCTGGAAACCCTGGCGATCGTGGCATATAAACAACCTGTGACAAAAGGTGAGATCGAATCCATCCGTGGCGTGAGTTCCGATTATGCGGTGCAAAAACTGCTGGAAAAAGAACTGATCATCATCAGCGGCAGGAATGAAAAAGCAGCAGGACAACCTTTGCTGTATTCTACTTCCAAGAATTTCATGGATTATTTCGGGATCAATTCTGCTGAAGAATTGCCAAAGATCAAAGAAGTACTGGCAGAACATATGGTGGAACCTACCATCATGAAAGATGTGACCAGCGACAATGAAGAAAAAACGGATGAGGCCGAAGCACTGGCTGTTACCGATGGCGGCGAACTCATCATTAACAAAGAACAGGGAGAAGGAGAGGAATAACTAACAATCGTTCTGAATTTTTTATAGGCAATGCCATCCTCTTACGGGATGGCATCTTTTGTTTTGAACCGCATAGTACATCCATCTCATCTATTTTATAAATCCTTTTGAGATAACTATATTCGCAACCATGTCACGACAGCTATCCAACGATCAATTAATTGAGACTGCCGGTAAATTTGGCACGCCGCTGTATGTTTATCATGCCGAAAAAATAAAAGAGCAGTACCAGAAATTAGTGACCGCCTTTTCCGGAATGGATACCCTTTTCTTTTATGCGAGCAAGGCCCTTACCAATATCAATATCCTGCGCTATATAAAAGAAACAGGCTGTAACGTGGATTGCAGTTCTATCAATGAAGTGAAGCTGGCTCTGCATGCGGGATTTGAAACCGGGCGTATATTATATACATCGAACGGGATCGATTTCAGTGAAATAGAAGAAGCTGTTTCAGCCGGCGTGCATATCAATATCGACAGTCTTTCCAATCTTGAAAAATTCGGGAAACGATACGGCCATAGTTATCCCGTGGGGATAAGGATCAGGCCCAATATCATGGCAGGCGGGAACCTGAAGATATCGACAGGACACGATGGAAGTAAGTTTGGTATTCCCGTCAGCCAATTAGAGAAGATCGGAGAACTGGTACGGTCCACCAATTTGTTTATCCGCACCCTGCATATCCATACCGGCAGCGATATCAAAGAAGCCGATGTTTTTGTACAGGGCATCGAAGTATTATTTGAACTCATACCGCATTTTCCCGAACTCGAAGTGATCGACCTGGGTGGTGGATTTAAAGTTCCCTATAAACCCGGCGATGCGGAGACAGATATGGACAAGCTGGCGAAAAAGATCAGGGAAACATTCGATAAACATTCTGTTGAGAATAGCAGGAAATTCCAGTTATGGTTTGAACCCGGTAAATTCCTGGTAAGTG
>DASYLC010000108.1:0-2206 GCA_036009775.1 Chitinophagaceae bacterium | reverse complement strand
GCGGACAGGAAAGCGCTGACGCAAAGAAGGCTCAATGACCCGGACCTGATCGGTGACCAGCAGCGGGTACTGGAATATATGCAGCAGAACCCATCGGAGTTTGTGGATTTTAATATACCCTGGCAGGTATCATTAAGCTATTCCCTTTTCTTTTCTACCCGCTTAAAACCGGATCTCAGCGGCTTTCAAAAGGATTTTAATTCCAATATCAGCTTCAACGCCAGTTTTAACCTGACCCCCAAATGGAATTTCAGCACGAATGGCTATTATGATTTTGATACAAAACAAATACAGACATTCCAGATGTCGATCAACCGGGAAATGCATTGCTGGCAGATGTCGATCAATGTGACGCCTGTCGGTCTCTATCGTTCTTTCAGTTTCTCCATCAGTCCAAAGTCTTCGGTGTTACAGGATCTGCGGATCAACCGGACGAGATCATTTACGAATTTCTAAGGGTTGCTGGCGCAAACAAAAGGACTAACCACAGATTACACTGTTTAGTGGCTTCTATACTGTGCTATCTGTGACACAATCTGTGGTTAAACGCCAGGAGAATTCTTTACATAATAATCACTCATCACCGCAAATACTTTCTCTCTCAACTGTTCCGTCGTCAATCCCTCCACCGCTATCTCCGGCAGAAAATGCATATGCAACCGGTGCGGCAGGAAATAAAAAGATTTATCGAGCGGCAGTGCCTTCTTTGTATTGAAGATGACCGAAGGAATGATGGGCGTGTTCGTACTGACCGCCAAACGAAAAGCGCCGTCATGGAATTTTTTCAATGGTTCCGTTGTCCGGTTACGGGTGCCTTCCGGGTAGATGCACATATGGATACCTTTTGCCAGCACATTTTTCATTTTATCAAAACTTCCTTTCCGGCTGGCCTCGCTTTTCCGGTTGACCAGGATCGCCCCTTTAGTATAATAAAGACCAAATAACGGCACTTTGGCAAAACTGCTTTTGGCGATCGTTTTATTGGCGCCGGGAATAAAAGGAGAGGAGAGCGGCACATCCATCAGTGAATTATGATTGCAGGTAACGATATACGTTTTGCCTTTTTTAAAATTGTTTCTTCCTCTCACCGAAACAGGACATCCGACAAGAAGCAGCCAGATACTCATCCAGATCCTGGAAATGATCACAAAGAGCCGCTGACCGGCTGGGTCGGGGAGCAACCAGCAAAGAAGTGAAGGGATAAAGAAGATCAAAAAAGTAAGAATGAAACTGATCATTCCCCATACGGCCCAGATACGGGCGAAAATATTTTTAATAATAGGCATGAAATACTGCTTGGTTTATCGTTTATTGTTCATTGTCCATAGACCATGGTCTATCGTCTATCATAATCTCCAGTCAATAGGGTCAATCCCCTTGCTGACAAGATATTCATTTGTTTTTGAAAAATGTTTGCAGCCATAAAATCCTGCATGAACGGAAAGTGGGGAAGGGTGTACCGATCGCAGCACCAGGTGTTTGGATTGATCGATCAGCACTGTTTTCTCCTGTGCGAATTTCCCCCATAAAATAAAGACGACATTCTTTTTCAGGTCGGCGATCTTTTTAATGACGGTGTTGGTGAATTCAGCCCAGCCGATCTTTGCATGACTCATCGGTTCTCCCGCACGAACGGTCAGTGAAGCGTTCAATAAGAACACACCCTGTTCTGCCCAATGCGTAAGATTGCCATGCTGGGGGATGGGGACACCGGTATCCGATTCCAGTTCCTTAAAAATATTGACCAGTGAAGGCGGTGGCGCCACGCCATAGGGTACCGAAAAACAAAGTCCATGTGCCTGGCCTTTTCCATGGTAGGGATCCTGTCCCAGTATCACCGCTTTTACTTTATCGAAAGGAGTTGTATTAAATGCGTTGAATATCTGGCTGCCGGGCGGATAGATCACTTTTCCCTGCGACTTCTCTGTTTTTATATGCAGGGGTATCTGCTGGAAATAAGGTTTATTGAACTCATCCTTTAGTACACTTTTCCAGGAATCTTCGATCTTAACATCCATACTATTCTGTTTTTTTAATTTGAGAAGCAAGTATAACCGTTAAAGCTATCCAGGCGATGGGGAACGGAAACCAGAGATAGGGTGGCAGGAAAAACCGGGCACCCATCTTTAACAACAACTCGCCAATGACCCAACCCCCCGGATAACATAAGATATGGAGTATGTATACTGACGTGGTGACCGCGTAA
>DASYLC010000107.1:0-13784 GCA_036009775.1 Chitinophagaceae bacterium | reverse complement strand
TTCCCCTATGATGAGGATAAGGATATCATGCATCCCATTCATCGCAGCTGGTCTAAGGAGATGCGGGATACCTTTGCCTTTACGGCAGGTAAGAAGCAGGGTAAGTATCTTCCCATTATTCCCGACCTCCAGTTGTTGCTCGAACCAAAACCGGTCTCAAAGTTTGCACAGTATAATTATGATATTAAGACCTTCCCGAAATATGATGCCCGGCGTCTCTTCGATCTGCGCGCCGCTATGACCGGCCGTTTCCTGAAAATGATCGAGCTATTGAAGGGAAGAGAAGGTAAATTGGCAACCTCGCGACCGTTGGCTGATTCCTGGAAAGGTCACTACGCAAAAAAAGGTTTATGGGTAAAGATCAAGCGCAAGCTAATGGGGGCAGTTATGAACCTCGCATATAAGGCGGGCAAAAAAGCCGTGGCTTCAAAGATGACGGATGCTGCGGTGAGCATGATTTTGAAAGACCTGGAAAAGACCGGCTGCCTGGCCGATCCTCCTCCTAAGTAATAATGAATGACTATTCTCAACAGTTGATTGGTATATCGTGTTAACACGATTGTTTTTTAAAATGTGGTGGTGCATTTTAGATTATTCTTTCAGCCAAGACAACTGTTATGAACCATCCTTGGACTTTCGGAAACCTACGATCGCGAAGATTTTGATGTCCTACTCGCAAAACCAGGTTGTGCCGCGATCCGGTGGGGTAAAAGGCATTTTCCATAAAACTCCGTAATATCATATTTTTAATACCCAAACCCAGCCATAGCTTAAATCACCTTTTGATTTTTATGAAAAAAAGAAAACTTTTATACGGTATCCTGGTGGTAGTGATAATCGGTGGAATCCTATTTTATATAAATAGAGAATTTAACAGTGTTAAAACGCAGACAGAACCAGGCGCAAAAAATGAAGAATGTTCTATAAGATCAGAGACGATAAAAAAATCATTAGGAAAAAAGCTGAAAGCATATTTCCCTTGCGAGTGGGAACGAAATTATGAGAATATACCTCCCGGTTACTTATGCCTTTTTGCAAAAAAAGAAGGCGATACAGAGTATTCCTTTTCTATGACAATAGAAAAATTAAACTTTAAAATTACTGATGAAATTTCAAAAAGGCTGTCGCGGAAAGCAACCTGAGGAAAACAATCGGCGAGGGTAGCGAGTTCTTATCGTCAAAAACAATGGTAATTGGGGGTATTAATAGTGTTCAGATAATATCAGTGAAGAGAGTTTCGCCCGATGTGACAGCCTGCTTGTTCGAAGTAATGTTATTTGATAAATGGGAAACAGCACAGCTAACGTATTGCGTGATATCGACTATTTCAGAAGATCGGGCCCGGACCATATTTGAACGAAATAAGGATGAATTTGAAAGGCTGGCAATAAAAACTCAGTTTTACAATTAAGGAGTATATGAATGCTCGTGTCCCAAATATGAGGCAGCAGGTTCCGGGCTATCTGTTTGCACCAGCTGACAGGCTGTGATCCCTTTCCTTTGCAGCCATACCGTTAATTTGGACAATTAATGGCCAAAGCAAATCACTTGCAGGGCATTATTGAATTAACTGCAAATAACCTCGGGAAAAAAACAATATTCTCCCGTTTTTTTCCCAAACTGGCTATTCTGGAAAAATCTACATTGGTTCCCGGATCACCTATTCACAAAAGCGTGCGGTTATAAGCAATTTGCTGCAGTTATGATTTTTACATCCATTTCGAGGGAGTTTCCCCGGAATTTCAAAGAAGGTTGAGCAAAACTGGCTGGGGGAAATCATCCCGTGAAAAAATGGAACTTGGTATTATTTATACGGTATTTTTCAAAATAAGCAGGAATTAACTTGGAGAGTCCGGGGTTTTAAACAATATTTAATTACACCAAAACAACAGCTATGACGGAGCTGGCGTACTGGAAAAGATATTTTGTCTCCTCTTTCAGACAAGCGATCCTGCTTGCTGTCATACTTTTATTTTCATCTCAGAGTTTCTCACAATCAAGACTGGATTCATTATTGGGCAAGCTGGACCCGCAAAAATTTGCTTCCTCGGTCGCGCAAACGGCTAAGAAAATGGAAGATAAGCTGGTTAAGAAAAGTATGTCTGTACTTGATAAGATGCAAAGCCAGGAGGAGAAGTTGTATACTAAATTGCTTTCTACAAAAGACTCTGTCAACGCAAAAGAACGGCTGGTAGCGTTAAAAGGCCATTATGCTGCCCTTAAAGCAAAGTTGATATCGCCACATGTTGCAAGCACGGTAGGGCAGTATATCCCTGATCTCGATTCATTATCTACCTCCTTGAAATTTTTGGATCAAAATGGGATCGGCGGAAAGGTTAAAGATGCACTGGCAAAAACAAAAGGTCTCCAAAACCAATTTCAGCAGGCAGAGCAGATCAAACAATTCATTCGGGAACGAAAAGAGCAACTTAAGACCAGCCTCGAGAAATTAGGGATGGTAAAACAATTAAAGAAGATCAATAAGCAAGTATATTATTATGCGACACAGGTTAAAGAATTTAAGGAGATACTGAAAGACCCTAAAAAGATCGAGAAAAAAGCGCTGGAATTGCTTTCGAAGACAAAGATCTTCAAAGATTTTATGCGAAGGAACAGTATGCTGGCATCGCTTTTCAGCATTCCGGGAAACGGGGGTGCGGCAAATCCGGTAAGCCTGGCAGGACTACAATCCCGAACACAGGTCAACAGCATACTTCAACAACAGTTGATGTCAGGTGGACCCAATGCCCGGCAACAAATACAACGGAAATGTAGAAGGGATGGCATGGAGGAGTAAAGGTGATGGTAATACCCGGAAATATGACTTTGCTTATGACCCTTTGAATCGTTTGTTGAGAGGGGATTTTTCACAATATTCTGGTTCTGCCTTCGACCAATCCGCAGGAGTGAATTTTGATATGAAGGTTGGCGATGGTTCCAGTGTTTTTAATGGTTATGATGCGAACGGCAATATCAGGAGAATGCAACAATGGGGATTAAAAGTTACAGGAAGTCCACAGGTCGACGATCTTGGTTATAATTATCAGCCTAACTCGAATAAACTCGCAAGCGTAACCGACCAGGTAGTTGTCAATAATAACCTCGGCGATTTTCAAGATGGGAATATTACTGGCGACGATTATGTTTTTGATGCGGGGGGTAACCTTAAATCAGACAATAACAAAAAGATACTAAGCATACAATATAACCATCTGAATTTGCCGGAGTTGGTAACGATGGAAATACCAAGCGGTACGGCACCTTATCTCACCCGGAGCATTTTGTATACCTATGATGCAAGCGGGAACAGGCTCAAAAAAACGGTTAATGAACAAAAAAGTTCGACAGTATGGTCGAATTCGATACATACTTATATTAATGGCTTTGTCTATGAAAGCAAGTATACAGGCACACCTAACTATGATAATTATACGGATTTGCTATTGTATGTCACTCATGCGGAGGGTAGGATCCGGTACCAGTCGGCAGACTGGTATGTTCCCCCAAGCATCCAATATGACTATATGATAAAAGATCATCTTGGAAACGTCCGAATGGTCCTTACAGAACAACAAAAAGCGGATAAATACCCGGTTGCAAGTTTAGAAGATGCCAAACAAGCTACAGAACAACAATATTATTCGATCAATCCCGGAGAAATTGTTACAGCATCTTCTATTGTTCAACCGCCGCCACAATACGCTAATGATAACGGAATCGGCAACAATCCGCCAGATGTGGCTTTTGAAAGTGCAAACAGCCAAAAACTTTACCATTTGCACAGTGCGAACAAGTCAGGCCTTGGAATTACTTTGAAGGTTATGGCCGGCGATAGGATTGACATTTTGGGTAAAAGTTATTATTATTTGGAGAACCTCGGTGGGAGTGGAGCCAATTCCCTGTTACTGGTTTGGGACCTTCTTAATTCGTTGCTCGCTACACCTGGAGGAGTTACCGCTGGTGCACATACTAACCCGACAGAATTGTTTGGTCAGACATCTGTTGTCAACCCGCTGAACACTACTTTTTTGAATGATCCAACCCGCGAGAACGCTGGGTTACCCAATCGTCCAAGGGCATTTATTAACTACTTGTTCTTCGATGAGCAATTCCGGCTGGTGCCTGGCAACTATGGATTTAGTGCTGTTAACAATACTCCAGGGTTGAAAGACCATTTCAGCGAATTGCAGAATAAAGTAGCCCAGAAAAACGGGTATGTATATATCTATGTTAGTAATGAGAGTCCTGTGGATGTCTATTTTGATAATTTACAGGTTGTGCATACCAGGAGCCCAATCTTACAGGAATCCCATTACTATCCTTTTGGATTAACCATGAAAGGGATCAGTTCTGAAGCGCTCACATTCGGAACGCCTGGGAACAAGCTCAAGTTTAATGGAAAAGAGGAACAGCGAAAGGAATTTATGGATGGTGGCGGGCCTGAATGGATCGACTTTGGAGCAAGGATGTATGATCCACAGATTGGGCGTTGGAATCATATCGATGCCGCCAGTGATAAAATGAGAGCTTATTCGCCATATAATTATGCATTTGACAACCCCATAAGATTTATTGACCCCGACGGAATGTCGCCGCTGGATATTTATTATTTGAACAAGCAGGGAGACATATTAGCGATTCAAAGAACTAATGATAATATCGACCGGTTTTACACTGTTGATGATAAATCGAATGTAACTTTGTTGGCGGAAAGGAATAAATTTCATGAGGGATGGGGAAAATTAGGGGATGATCATAAGGCCCGCATAGTTAAGAGAGCATATGATCCTGACCCTGTAGACGGGTTCAAATGGAGTCCAGGGTGCAATTATAATGCAGTCCCATCCAAGATCGGAGATAAAGACCAAGACCTTGTTCCTCTTGAATTTAAGCAAGATAACAATGGAGGTTTTTCCGGAATAAATGTTACTAGGCCGCGTAATGGGACTAATTTACCGGACCGAACCGTGATTGGGGTGTATGGACAATCTATTATAAACACTATGGGTTTGCATTGGGTCCATGCTGGGGATCCCAATGATCCAAAAGGCGCAGCAGACAAGGAAATACCGGCTACACAAACAATGCCCACTCCTGTGGCAGGGCAAACGGCTGTATTGCCCGCAGGAAGTTTGCCGAGGAATTTGGGGTATACGTTCGACGATATCCGCTTTTTGTTAACTGACGCGAACGGAAATATTGTTCCACTGGAAAACCGAATGCAACGATGGTAAAAAGGACAGTCATATTTTTTATTAGCTTATTGCTTTTTAAAGAATCGAGCACACAACCTGCCCGTGTATATAGTGGTGCTGATATGCTTGATGAATATTTTGGATCCGCAGACAGTGTTATTTTGAGCAGCGGAAAGCGCAAGGCATTGGAATTTGATTGCCTTTCTGATACTGCGGGAAACGAAAAGCTCGTCCGCATCACTACGTACGACAAGAATGGGCGGATAGATAGCATCATGGAAGGCGGGGGGCTTAACGAAGGTTTATTTGACCAGTTGGTAACATATACCTACAGCTATGAAAATAAGCGGCTTGTTGTAACCTGTCTGAGGCAATATTTTTATCCTATCAATTTTTATCGGTACGGGTATTTGTTTGAGAAAAAAGGCAATGCGTTAACACTGCGTTGGCCCAAGTCGAAGGACGGAAGTGTGGAGATCAAAACAAGATATGAACACCTTTCTCCGGCTACGATCAGGAAGAAACAACTTGACGGGATGGGCAATCTTCGTACCGATACCGTCATCCTGCAAAATGTCACTGAAACCTTGTCGCTAACTGAAAAAAAGGATAAAGATTGTATAACACGGATAACTATCTTCAAAGAAAGTGGTATAAAATTTAAAAGACTTGATCATGTAATTGATGGCCAGGTTAAAAGTTCTGATTTTTTCCGGGAATCCGGAACCGAGTTTACGTCCATTTTTACTACTTTATTTTTGTACAATGTCAAAGGCCAGCTGGTAAAAGAAATTAAGTACGTGCTGAATTCCAACAGGGTGATAGACACGAAAGAATTGGTCTATGTAGATGGCCATGAAAAGCCAGACTCCACGATAGTTTATGAATATGCCAGTTCCGTAAAACGGGTTTATGATCGTGATCAACGACTTGTTGAAATAGCCGAAAATGAGCTCTCAACCAATGGAAGCACACGGGTAAAAATGATCTATGAAAATTCGGGTCTGCTCGCACGCAGACAATTTTATGTTAACAATAAGAAGGTTTCGGAGACTAGTTATGAATATAAGTAAATCACCGTTCTTCGTAATCTGATTGATTAACCACAATGTGATCTTTTTCATCACTGATCCATCAAAAGAATGGTATGGGTCCTACCAATCTGCCCCTCCACCAATTGGAGTATATGTATATTTGATTAAAGGGAAGTCTATCAAGGGCAATTCTCCTTTAGAGAACGGTAAAACTAATCCGTGTATACAGTTATGGTTGCATAGTGGCTTCCTGCAGCTATGATGGTTCAATAAGCAAGAAAGTTGTAATAATAAAAACCTTCGAAAAGATTTGATATAGATGATGGTTGATTTGAACTACTCTTCGTATTAGCATCAGGATAATATGAATGCTATTACATCCTTGTTCCTGCCCGTCATGCAGGAGCACTGCGGGAGTGGTCTGCCCCTGGGTGGACCCTCTTATGCAGCCGCAGCATAATTGAATTTCAAGGGATCTCCCTATTTTCCCGATGTTGTGCTAAACAAAAAAAATCGACAACTCAGTGGTTGTTTTTTCCCGTTAGTCGTATTAGTATGGCATGAATAAATCTGCAAATGGCGTGGCATCCCTATGCGTGAACAACCAGGATTTCTTTTATGTGCGGAGGAATGCCCGTTATGAGCAGGTGAGGTTTTCGGAGCTGATTTATGTAAAGGCAATGCGGGGATACGTGCAGGTGGTGACCGAAAGGCAGGCCTATATAGTCCAGGTGCGGATACAGGATATTCAGAAACAGCTGCCCCCGGAACAGTTTTGCCGCACGCACCGCTCTTATATTGTCGCCATTAAAAGGATCATATCCTTTGACAATTTTGTACTGGAACTGGAACCGCCACCCGAGGGAAAGGTTTATCAATCAGTACTGGCGAGGAAAACGCAGTTGCCGCTCGGAAAACATTACCGGGTGAGACTACGGCAAAGTGTGAACCTGATCAAGAACCGGATGGGTGCAAAATCGAAGGCCTTCCTTGAAGCGAAGTTTAAAAATGAATATGACCTGGCCGAAGAATAAATTTCTCATGTTTTGGTGTGAATAATCAGTGCACCATACCCGAAACCGTCCGGAAGGTTTTTTTGAACCGTCCTCTTACACTTAAAGGGAGGGAGGCCATTCGCTAAAGTTGGCCCTCCTTTTTATTTTTCTGCGCAACAAAATAAAATCAGAAGCGGTAACCGACACGGATCATGAGCGGCAATTCCGGCATAAAATAATTTCCTTCCCGGTCGGCGAGGTCGTACGCATTGAAATGGCGGGATCTTTCCTCTTTATCTCCCGGCGAAATGCGGCCACTGTGACGGGTATCCTTATGTTTTACACCAATACCAAGCGATATATCGGCAAAGAACTTTTTGAAATACAAAATTCGCCCGATATTGAAATGAAATGCATCAGTATTTCGGTCTACCCGAATTGAATCAGCATAGTTGGTTCCGGGAGTAAGCTGAAACTCTCCAAGCGTTTCATATTTTACACGCGAGTGATCGTAGCTGACCGAAAGATAAAGCTCCCTTTTTTTTACCGGCGCAAGAAAATACTTTTGTTCAATGCCGAAGCCACTGCCTTTGAATTTTTCATAAGGCGTTGTATGGAAAATGTCCGTTAAGGCGCGGTAAGAAATTTGTGTGGCATGACGGCCAGCATAGATGCGGGCGAAGTTCAATTCGATGCCGGGATTAACCAGGTTGGCCGCCCGGAATGGTGAAATACTAAGGTAATTACTGCCCTTTAAACTTGTTTGTGCGTGAAGCAAATTTACCAAAACAAGTGCGAGGAATAGGGCGAGGCAGGTTTTCATATAATATTCATTTCAGTATAGAAATGACAGAAGCCCCACATGATCCGCTGCCTGTTCCGGCAAACTTAAATATTTAACAACTAACCAATGGTTGTTTTTCTCTCCCGGTCGTATCAATTTAGTTAATGGATTTTCTATAATTTGAATCTCCTATAATTGCCCCTGCCCGAATAAACCAGCAAATGAAAACAATTTTACTCCTGACTATTTCGCTTCTGATCCACCGGCCTGAAAGTTACGGGCAGCAAACCTCCATCATTTCCGGAATCGACAGCATCGCGAGCAAGATTGATTCGGTGAAAAATTTGTCGGTCACCATCGTGGACGGCCAGTTTCGCCCGAAAGGTAAAGGGAAATGGGCCGGGTATTCCGATTGCTATTACCGGGACTCAGCATCCACAAAATTGTTGCGGGTGGTGCATGGCCAGGGAAAGTATAACCCCGGTGTAACGACCTATTATTTTCTAAACGATAACCTGATCCTTGTCCGGATGGAAAATGCTCAATTCTATTTCCAGGATGGGAAGTTTATTTTGAAATTGGGAACGGAAGGTCGCGATGAACAAGCGAAGTATTTTTTGCAAAATGCAGTGCGTTACCTGATGGATGATAAATAAAGTATAAACAATACGATATGAAATACCTGTTCGGCCTGTTTTGTCTTTTCAGTTTCTGTGGACTACACGCGCAAGTAAGCACAAACAAAAGTATGGATATATGGGATAGCCTTCGTATCCGACATCAGCAGGAAGAAGCTGCTTACAATATGAAGGTCAAAAATGAATTACAAAGAACTGATACCCTTACCACCGGCGATTCAATGGTAGTCAGCTTTATTTCAAAAAAGGATGACCTCTTAAAGAAGATTGTGTACCAGCTTGACGCCGCCGGGTGCGCCGGCTTCGTGCGGTTTAAATATTATAATGAAAAAGGCCAGGTCGCCTATATCCGGAAATTCAAACAAAGCTGTGTCCCCAATATCCATGATCAGGAATTCAACCATATTTATTATGAACGTTTTGAATACGATATATCGGGGAGGCTAATTGTTTACATCGATACGTTTGCAGACAGGCCTTACAAGGTTGAGTATACCTATACGCCTGGTGAGGCGGTCAAAAGAGTCTCCAAAAAAATTTCAGAAACTGATTTCTGGAAATCGAGTCGCTAACACAGGTATTATTCACTGAAAAACTGATGCAATATTAAACTATACAAGCCTCTATAGTTTCCTGAATTAGTTTCATTTATCCCCTGTTTTCCGCAGCAATTTCATTTGGAAACTTGTCTTTCCTTATGGTTTTCCCCTAATTTTAGCCGGCCATCATGCTGCAATACACCGACGATATACAACTCTTTAATGCCTTTCTCCGTGGGGAAGAGTTCGCCATCCGGCAAGTTTATGATCTTCATGCAAAGCCTCTTTGCTTTTTCGCGCAACGCATTACCGGCGACCAGCAACAGGCGGAAGATGCCGTATCAGACAGCTTTATTAAGTTACTCAAACAGCGGGAGCAATTCCAGAATCTATCCAATGTAAAGCGATTCTTTTATCTCGCAACAAAGAATACCTGTCTGGATGAATTGAAACAGAAAAACAGGCACGTACTAGCCCACCAGCAAATTCGCTTTCTTGCTTCCAACGCGGAATACGCAGATACTGCCTTCAATGAAGAGATGCTTCGCGCGGAAGTAGTCAATGCGATCCGATTAGAGATCGACCAGTTGCCCGACCGGACCCGCGAAGTCATTAACTTGTTATTCGTCGAGCAGTTAACGACTGACCAGATTGCGGACAAGCTCGGTGTTTCCGTTCAGACCGTCCGCAACCAGAAGTCCAGGGGACTTGAACAGGTTAAGTCCCGGTTACTCAAGAAGAATTTACTCCAAGCTATACTATACCTGGCAATTTTGTTTCCTTCCGACTGGTCCGCCTAAAAAATAGTTTCCCTTTGGGATGGTTGAATTCATCCCTTCGTCGTAATAGGTTCATATCAACGAAGTATGAAGTTTGTGTTAGAGAATTATGAACATATCGCCGCCCTGATCACCCGCCATAATAACGGCCAGTTATCTGTTACTGAACAATCAGAACTGGATGCATGGATCAATTTATCTCCAGGCAATAAAGTTCTTTTCGAAGAACTGACTGATCCTGACATATTACGGTTACACCTCAAAGGTCTTCAAATTTCCGATACTGAAGCTATCTGGATTAAAATTAAGGAGCATATTCCAGCGCAAACAAAGGTTGTTCACCGCGTTCATTTCCTGAAAACTTCCCGTATCTGGTGGGCCGCGGCCTGTTTGCTGATCGCTCTGACGGCAGGATATTTTATTTTCTTTGATCAGAAGAAAGACCCGAAGGAAACGATAGTTAAAGTCAAGAAAGATAATGATGTCCTGGCGCCTGCTATCACCAAAGCAATGATCCGACTTTCCGATGGTCGCTCCATTCCCGTTGACAGTCTCACCCAATTAAAGATGGGAAATGTTCAGCTTACCAAAAATGCAAATGGCGAAGTTATCTATGCAGGAACCAATAATGTTGTTGAGTATAATACACTCGTAAATCCGAAGGGAAGCAAGGTTCAGACCATAACCCTGGCTGATGGTACGAAGGTCTGGATGAATGCAGAATCAACGCTTAAATATTTCACCAGTGTCGGCAAAGGCGAAAGGAAGGTAGAAATTACCGGGGAATGTTATTTCGAAGTTGCGGCCTCCCCCAACCCCTCCGCAGGAGGGGCTTTACGGCCGTTTATAGTTAAGGATGTAGCTAAGAATACAGAGGTACAGGTATTGGGCACCCATTTCAACGTCAATACTTATTCCGATGAGCCTGTTATAAAAGTGACATTGCTGGAAGGGTCGGTTAAGGTGACAAAGGGAAATTCAACCGGTATTCTCAAACCCGGTCAGCAGGCCCAGGTCACGAGTGATGTTAAGGTTGTAAATGGCGTCGATATAGAAGCCATCATGGCCTGGAAGAACGGGTTTTTCAGTTTCAATAATACTGACCTGCCAACAGTGATGCGGCAGATTTCAAGATGGTATGATGTGGAGATCAAATTTGAAGGTAAAATTCCTGATATGCGGTTCGGGGGAGAAATTTCGACAACCAGTACGGCTGCACAGGTGCTGAAGATCCTGGAAAAGAGTAAGGTGAAGTTCCGGATCGAAGGGAAAGTTATTTACGTGTTACAGTAAGAACATCCTTCGATAAGCTCAGGACCAAAACAAAAAGCCAGTAATGCTACTAACATCACTGGCAAATTTAAAGTTGATAAATAAAGCTTGTAGGAATCATTTATTCAATCATCAAACTAATGCAAAGCTATACATTTAACTGCTATTGTCCGTTCTCTTAGCTGCCGGAATGGACTAACCCGTCAAATTTACAGGGTTATGAAAATTACAGCCGTCCTCTTATTAGCCGCCTGTCTTACTGCCAGCGCCAGCGGGCACAGCCAGCAGGTCACACTCAATGAAAAAGATGCACCCCTGGAGAAGGTTTTCAAAGCTATCAAACAGCAAACAGGGTATTCTTTTTTCTTCAATGAAGCGCTGCTCAAAAAAGCAAACCTTGTTACCATCCAGGTGAGTAACAGATCCCTGACGGAGGTGCTGAATATCTGTTTTGTAAACCAGCCGCTGACTTATTCAATCGTCGGAAATACGGTGGTCATTGAAGAAAAGTTAAAAGCAAATAACCCCGATCCCGTCATTGCTAATGAACCACCACCGCCTCTAAGGATCACCGGTACGGTTTATTCCGATTCAACTAAAATACCTCTCGAGGGTGCAAATATTGCCTTAAAGAATAAAAGATCAGGAACAAAAACCAATGCTGCAGGAGAATTTACAATCGATGCTGAGATAGGTGACATAATAGTTATAAGTTATGTGGGATATCGCGATTTTGAAGTATCAGTTACGAACAACAGTCTCGTTATTAATGTAGCCTTGAAATTAGCAATTGGTGAAAGCGAAGAGGTATTTATCAATACGGGTTATGAGCGTCTTAAGCAAAATGAATTGACAGGTTCAGTCTTTCATTTGAACAGAGATCAAATTGAACGTTCTGTCTCAACAGACATATTAAGTCGGATGAACGGTATTTCAAATTCTTTGCAATTTGGACTTACAAAGTCTGCACTTAATACAAATGGTATTCAATTACGAACTTTAAGCACAATAAATTCAAGCTCATCCCCCCTTATAATTTTAGATAATTTTCCTTTTGAGGGAGATATCAATTTGATTAATCCGAATGATATTGAAAGTGTCACTATCTTAAGGGACGCTTCTGCTACTTCAATTTGGGACTCTCGTTCAAGCAACGGTGTAATTGTTCTCACAACTAAAAATGGGAAGTATGGCCAACGCACCGGTGTTTCAATCAATTCAAACATTTCTATTTCGGAAAAGCCGGATTTGTTTTATTCTAAGGTATTGGGGTCCTCAGATTATATTGATGTTGAGAAATACCTTTATGAGAATGCTTATTATACAGGTCGAATAAACGACCCCGGAAGACTGGCCTTAAGTCCAGTTGTTGAGATATTATTAAAGCAACAAGCTGGACAAATAACTCCTGCACAAGCTGATGCGCAAATTAGCTCACTCCGAACAATTGACGGAAGAAATCAGATTGGTGACATTTTTCTTCATAAATCAATAAAACAGCAATATTCGGTTTCGATTGGAGGAGGGGGGCAGGATTATAGATATTATATCTCATTGGGATTTGATAAGAATCTAAATTCAAATGTGCGCGATGAATTCGACAGGCTTTCATTGACAATTAATAATACTTTTCAACTTCTTAAGCGAAAATTGGAGATCAGCCCTCGGATAATGTATTTTCAGAATACTAATCATCGAAATTCTGCTCTGCCGAATCTCGACTACCCGTATGCTCGCTTCGTTGATGAAAACGGAAACTCACTTTCAATAGCGAAATATAGACAGGGATACATTGATACAGCTGGAAGTGGAAAACTTCTTGATTGGAGCTACCGACCGGTAGATGAATTGCGATTTGGGAATAATAAGTCTATAACTACACAGTACCAGGCAGGCCTTGATATCAGGTGTAAAGTATTTACAGGTTTTGAAACTGAGGTAAAATATAGATATGACAGAGGAACAATTGAGACATCCAATCTTCAAAGCATTTAAACTTTTAATACCCGGAATCTGATTAATCGATATTCGCAGATAAACTCTAACGGATCTGTAACTAGACCTATTCCTCTTGGAGGTATTCTGGATTTGACCAATGCGTATACTACTGGTCAATATCTGAGAGGTCAGCTTTCATATAGGAAAACATTGCATTCTATTCATGATGTCTATTTAATGACTGGCGTTGAATTAAATGATCTTTCCACAAAATCGAATTCTAATATTTTGTATGGATACGATGACAGCCGTTCTTCTTTCATAAACGTTGATTTGGTGAGTCAATTCAAGCAGTATATTACTGGGAATCTTTCGAGAATTCCATCTGCGAACAATCCCAGAAGCTTGACTGATCGATTTGTTTCCACTTTTGTAAGCAGTCGGTATACTCTTTTGGGACGATATACATTGTCTGGTAGTGCCAGGAACGATGGATCAAATATTTTTGGTGTAAAAACAAATCAAAAATGGCTCCCTCTATGGTCAATTGGTTCGAAATGGGATATATATAAAGAAAAATTTTGGCGTTCAAATTGGTTAAATTCTCTTG
>DASYLC010000106.1:0-26593 GCA_036009775.1 Chitinophagaceae bacterium | reverse complement strand
CAATGGGTCGGCAAGCAGACACAGGTATTTATTTCGCTGGGCGTGATCATGGTCTGTATTGCCGGTTCTATTTTTTATTCCATATTTATGCAGAAAAAAGGCCATCCTCCTGATTTCACGGATGAAAGTCAATAAACTATCAAAGAAATTGAGTTATACCGTTTCCGATATCACCATCATCATTGGCGCCGAAGGAACTGTTATGCATGACACACTGATCGAGCACCTGTTGCTTGACAGCCGTAAAACACATTCCCCTTCTTCGTCCTTATTCTTTGCCATCCGCGGTGTCCGAAGAGACGGGCACCAGTTCATACCCGAGCTGTATAAAAAAGGAGTGCGGAGTTTTGTTATCAGCGAAACGATCGAAACCAGTGTTTACCCCGATTCAAATTTCCTGCTGGTGGATGATACATTGGTAGCTCTGCAGTTACTGGCGGCTCATCACCGGAGCCGGTTCAATATCCCGGTGATCGGGATAACCGGCAGTAATGGCAAGACCATTGTGAAGGAATGGTTGTACCAATTACTTCATGCAGATCATTCGATCGTCCGCAACCCCAAGAGTTATAATTCACAGATCGGTGTACCGCTCAGTGTCTGGCAAATGAATGAACAGCATGAACTGGCCCTGTTTGAAGCCGGTATATCCGAGTTTGGAGAAATGCTGAGGCTGGAAAAGATCATCCGCCCCACCCTGGGCG
This sequence comes from Chitinophagaceae bacterium, assembly GCA_036009775.1. Lineage (GTDB taxonomy): Bacteria > Bacteroidota > Bacteroidia > Chitinophagales > Chitinophagaceae > JJ008. Next base: position 25,889 of record DASYLC010000106.1, on the reverse strand, counting down.
TACTTACCAATATCGGTGAAGCGCATAGCGAAGGGTTTAATGATACTGAGCATAAGTTCAGGGAGAAAATGGTTTTGTTCAGGAATACCAAAACAGTGATCGGGAGAGCCATCGATCTTGAAGGAAGGGAAGAGGTGATCGATATGCTGGGCGATGAACTGACTATATTGACCTGGGGTACCGGTGCTGAATGTGACTTCGTGGTAAAAGCGGTGGAAAAACAGGAACAACATACTTCGATAACAATAAACCGGGAAGGGCAGGAATGCAACTTTAACATTCCCTTTACGGACGAAGCGTCTGTGGAGAATGCGATCACCTGTGCCTGCGTTTTGCTGGAATTGAAAACAGACCCTGCGGTGATCACCGGGAAGATGAGCAAGCTTCACCCGGTCAACATGCGGCTGGAACTGAAGAAAGGGATCAATCATTGCTCGATCATCAATGATAGTTACAGCGCCGACCTGAGTTCATTGGAGATCGCGTTGAACTTCCTGGACCAGCAAAGCAGCAACGAAAAGAAAACGGTCATCCTTTCTGATTTTTTACAAAGTTCTATTGAGCGTAAAGAGCTGTACGATTATATACTCGAAAGCCTTCAAAAACATAAGGTGAACAGGCTGATCGGTATCGGCCCCGCCATATCGGAGAATTTAAGCATGCTGGCGGTAAGCCAGGAGCAGGGGATCAGCATTGAATTATTTTCTTCAACAGAAGGATTTATTCAGCAATTCCGTTCTTCCCAATTCAAGGAAGAAGCGATACTTGTAAAAGGCGCCCGGGCCTTTGCATTTGAGGCGATCGTTCAGTTGCTGGAGCAAAAAGCTCACCAGACGGTGCTGGAGATAAACCTGAATGCCATTGCGCATAATCTCCGGGAATACCAGGCAATACTGGAGCCATCCACGAAAATAATGGCGATGGTAAAAGCTTTTGCCTACGGAAGCGGCGGAGCGGAGATCGCCGGCATTTTGCAATATCATAAAGTGGACTATCTGGGCGTGGCTTATGCGGATGAAGGGGTGGAGCTCAGGAAAGCAGGGATCACATTACCGGTCATGGTCATGAACCCTGAAGCAACCGCTTTCGAATCGATCGTTGAACATAACCTCGAACCCGAATTATATTCTTTTGAATTAATGAGCTCATTTGACCAGTTCATTCAGCAGGAAGGACTGGAACACTACCCCGTTCATATCGAAATAGAAACAGGAATGAACCGCCTGGGTTTTGCAACAGGAGATATGGAGAAACTGGCATCAGCGTTAAAGTCGGGTACTTCTTTCAGGGTCCAGTCTGTTTTTTCTCACCTGGCGGCCAGCGAGGAAGCCGCGCAGGATGCATTTACGATACAGCAATATGAGCTGTTTGATAAAGCCTCCAAAGAATTGCAGGAAAGGACAGGCTATTCTTTTGTACGGCATATTGCCAATTCAGCGGCAGCCGTCCGGCACCCGCAACTCCAGATGGATATGATACGTCTTGGTATCGGTATGTATGGAGTGGATAGTTCCGGAACGGGCAAGCTGGATCTGCAGACCGTTGCAACATTACGCTCCACTATTGCACAAATAAGACGATTGAAAAAAGGTGATTCAGTAAGTTATAACCGCAAAGGCGTGGTGGAGAATGATTCACTGATCGCTACCGTTCGTATCGGTTATGCGGATGGTTATCCCCGTCGTCTTGGAAATGGTGCCGGGAAAGTTTGGATAAAGAATAAACTGGCGCCTGTTATCGGAACCGTTTGTATGGATATGTTCATGATCGATATTACAGGTATCCCCGGTGTCCGGGAAGGAGATGATGTGGTCATTTTTGGAGAACAGCTTCCGGTGCAGGAAATGGCTCAATGGGCGGGTACTATTCCGTATGAAATAATGACGGGTGTTTCCCAGCGGGTCAAGAGAGTATATTTTGAAGAATAATAAAGAAGAAAGTCATAAAGGTAATATGAGTAACTGACCAATATGACTTATATGACCATTTGACCTGTATGACTTTTATGACTTCTTTGACCCAGTCACTAACAGCTTTCTCATTATATTTGCCGGTAATTAAAATATGAAGACACTCAAGCTGAAACATGTTGTACTGATCATTTCTGCGATCATCCTGGTTGACCAGGTATTGAAGATATGGATCAAAACCAGTTATGAGCCGGGTCATGTTACCAATGTATTGGGTATGAATTGGTTTCGTCTTCATTTCATCGAGAACCCGGGAATGGCATGGGGTTGGAAATTTGGGAACGAGACCGGTAAAATGGTCCTCACTTTGTTCCGGCTGGTAGCCGTTATTTTTGGAACCTGGTATCTCGGAAGGATCGTAAAGCAGCAATATAAAAGAGGCTTTATTGTTTGTGCCTCTCTTATTTACGCCGGCGCATTGGGAAATCTCCTCGACAGTATGTTCTATGGAGTGTTCTTCGATAAGGGATTATCAGCCTCCACGAATTACCTGCAATATACCGATATCGCTAAATTTTCTTCAGATGGCTATTCTTCTTTCCTGCATGGAAGTGTAGTGGACATGCTTTATTTCCCGATGTTCAAAGGACATTTTCCTTCCTGGTTCCCTTTTGTGGGAGGGGAGGAGTTTGAATTTTTCAGCGCCATCTTTAATATTGCGGATGCCTCTATCTCGATCGGGGTGATCACCCTCCTGATCTTTCAGAAACGGTTTTTCAAAAAGATCACACCAGCAGAAATACATCCAACGGTAGAAACCAATACAGAGGTCAGCGATAAAATGCAGGTGTCATAATTTTTCTTCGCTATTGTTTCATCACTCTTTTCTGGATAGTATTGACACCCATTTTTACCCGGAGAAAATAAATACCTCCCGCTAATAATTCGGTATCATCGATACGTAGGCGGTTCACTCCTTCAGCAATGGCAAAAGAAACCCTCTTCACTGATTTCCCTGCAACGTCAACCAGTTCTGCTTCTGCTTTCCCGTTCTGATCGGAAACAATATCAAATGCCAGGTGCTGGGCAAAAGGATTGATGACCGAAACAAATGAAAACGTCTCTTTCTCCCCAGCCAACAGGATCGTCTTGGAATACAAAGACTGACCGGCGCTGTTCTTCATCCTGATACGGTAATAAGTTTTACCGTTCAGGAGAACCGGATCGGTAAAACTATAGTTGTTTTGTTCCGCTCCCGGATCATTATTACTATTGACTGTCCCCGCAATAGAGAAATTAATTCCGTCCACACTTTTTTCAATGTCGAACAGGAGCAGTTCATCTTCCCGGGTGGTTACCCATTTCAGTGCGGCTCTTTCATTTTGTTTTCGTCCCGTGAAGGAGAGCAGTTCGGCGCTGAGCAGGTCTCCGCAATTAATGATGTTCAGCGTTATGAAAGGACCCGCATCGGTAAACTTGCAATTGGCACTGGATAAATTAGGGGATGTAGTAGCTACAACCACCCTGTACACATCATTGGCATTGGCCATATACGTCATAGTGGGTGGTACTGTATAACTGGCGATATAGGTCCATTCACCGGCGATCAGTGTGGGAACGACCGGTCCTATCGGTCCGGTTACATCTGTCCAGGTACCACCTCCGTTCGTACTTCGCTGCCATTTATAAAAAGTATAGTTATCAAAGAACGACCGGATCGTATCGGTAAGCAGTATCGAATTACTGTCACAGACGATCGGGTTGTGACTGGGGCCATAGTTCATTTCCGGTGAACAGGTAACGATCGATATATCATCCAGCGCCCAGTCATTACCACCACCGCCCGGAGCATTATTATAATAGCGCATGGTAAAACCGAATTGGGAAGGACCTGTTTTGAAGGTGAATCCTTTTTTTACCCATTGACCATTATAAGGAAGGTCTCCTGAAGTATAATAGCGAACACCATCCAGTGCAATGGCGAGATTGGGACGAACACCGGCCGGATCACCGGAAGGAGGAGGGATATAGCCGCCGCTGGTAGCACCAACCCCATTGGAATCACAACCACATTTGGAACAGATATTCCGCATCCAGCAGGAGATCTCGTAATAGGTATTAGGACAGAGCCCGCTGATCGTATGATCGAATGCCGAATCAATACGGTAAGCGGCGTTGATGACCAGCATATAACCACCGGTACGACCTCCCGTAGTATCAGCCGCAGGGTTACCCAATGTCGGACTGGCTGCGCCGGTATGATCACCGATCACATCCCATAATGTAAATACACGGTGTGTGGTAGGTGTGGCAGAACAACTTCCATCCGGTATGGCCCAGGCATTGGAAGTGGTATAAACACCACCGGCTGTATTGTTGGTAATCCCATAAAAATAATCCTGGGGTGAACTACAGCTAAATGTATTGTAAGTATAGCCAACAGGTACATTGGCTGAAGGCGCACGGTTCTTTAAATTGCCGCTGCCAAAGGTTCCGTTTGTTTCTGTACCGAGTGCATTTACACCCACAATATTGGAACAGATACCATAGTTGTTATATACCATCACAGGACTTGCCGGGAACGTAAACGTGGTCACAGCGGGTGGTGCAGTAGCATAAGTAACCGTGCCACCACCTGTATTGATCGTCGTATTAAAAGCTGACGTCACCCGAACCCGGTACGATGCCACCAGGATACAACTGCTGTTATAGAAAGAAGGTTTATGACCGTTATTGTTCCTTATTCTTCCGCGACGATGCACTGTGGCTGGTTGGTCTACTGAACGGTAACCGAGATTCATCATAATGGCAGACCCTGTTATCCAGCCTTCATCATTGAATGCATCAAATCGTGCATCCGTGAATGCCTTATAAGTGATCCCTTCATTGGTTATGATCTTTAAGGAACCCGGTATATAGGCAGTACCGGCAGGTACAATATCGGTGAAACGGCAACTGTCAAATGAAGCCGACCTTACCACTACGGAAGCCCTGATCTCCAGGATATCATTTGTTTCAACTGTTCCCCCTGCAGGCTTACTGATATTGATAAAACTTTTTCCCAGGTCTATTTGCGGTGCGGGAAGCGCGGGATGCGTAATGCAAATAGTAAATCCTGCATTACTCGTCAGGGCTCCGGCACCTGCGGAATATACACGTATATAGTAAGTAGTATTCCTTGCGAGTGTAGTCATAGCGATACTGGTGGTACCGCAGGCCTCTGATACCAGGCCACCACAGGTTCCGGAGAACAGTTGTATTCTTGGTCCGGATGTATTCAGGTTGGCACCAATACTTCCCAGCGTGATCGTATGATCGGTGGAGCTGCTTACAAACCTGTACCATACGTCATCATTGGGATTACCGGTACAGGGAGCAACGGTAACTCCTGAACTGGTAGCATTCACAACAGTACCCGTAGTAGTGGAACAGGTTAAGTTAGAGGTGAGTAATACAGAAGTAGTGCAGTTATCATTGACCGGTACCTGTGCGTGTAAACTATCATAAAATAATAGCCCTGCACTTAGTAAAACAACTTTTCCACCCGCAATCAGCATTGGTAAAAGTATTTTCATAGACGGATATTAGATTTCACAGGTTCGGATTAAAACGTTCTTACGGGTGGCTTCTGGTAATAAAATTAGGGCAATGAGTAACCAAAGTCAATAGGAATTTCTGCTTATTGTAATGCACAAACTCCTCAGTCATTTTACATGTAAAACCCCTATTGATAAGACTGCCCCTTCTTGCTATTTTTAATTATCCAAATCCTCTTCTATGAAAAAAGCGCTACTATCGTTCTCTATATCGTGTATCTTTTTGTCAGCAGGAACCGCGAACGCCCAAACAGTTGTTGACTCCACAACTGCACTTTTTAATATTGATACGATCGCGAAGAACCTCGGTTTTCCCTGGGAAATTACAATGGGCCCCGATGATTCATTGTGGATCACCGAAGCAAGAGGTTATCGTGTAGTAAGGGTATCATCTGACCGTAACCAGGCAAAGAGGAATGTGCCACCGCAACAGGTATTAAAGATACCATTGGGTCAGGGGGAGATCAATTTTGACCGTTCTTCCAACCGCTGGCCGCAGGGAGGGATGCAGGGGTTAGCGATCCACCCGGAGTTCAAGACCAATATCAACAAGCGATGGGTTTATCTCTCGTATGTTTATAAAAAAGAATCATGCCCGGATGGAGGAAGTGATGCTACCTGTATCTTCCGGACAAAGATCGTCCGCTGCCGGTTCTATTTTGCAACCGACGCCGGTAATCCCTGCATCCCCGCAAAAGACACACTTACTATCATGGATACCGTAATATCCAATCTTTCGGGCAGTAACGATCATAATTCAGGAAGACTTACTATCAGTCCTTTTACGGAAGGCCCCGATAATAAGTATAAACTATACTATACTATCGGCGATATGGGTGCCGGCCAGTTCAACAATGACAATCGCACCAACTATGCACAGACCCGTGATACCTGTGAAGGGAAAGTGCTCCGGTTGAATACAGAACCTGATGGGGATCTGCCTTCCGCAGTGGTCCATGACTATAATACTTGGCGGCAATGGATCCCCAACGATAATCCTTTTTTTCACAGTGTCCCCGAATTCAGTAGTTTAAAAACACCTGTATATAGCTATGGACACCGGAACGCCCAGGGATTGGTTTGGGGAAACGTGAACGGAACCTGGCACTTGTATAGTTCAGAGCATGGTGACAAGACAGATGATGAAGTGAATAATATTGTTCAGGGCGGTAATTATGGATGGCCCAAAGTTGCAGGCATGTCTACCGATAATAATTACCGCTATATGGACGGCTTTGCTAATAATGACAGGCTGGCTAATTTGTTGGTTACCCATTTCGAGAATACATGGGCGACAACCAATAACATGCAACGTCCTTTATTTACCACGTTCAACTGGCCGGCATCCGCTATACCGGCTGATGGCTCCAATATTTTTGCCTGGGGAACCATTGCACCTTCCAGTATTGATATTTACCAGGGCAATATTCCTGGCTGGAAAAATTCACTGCTTGTCACTTCCCTGAAGTATGGTATGTACAGGTTGAAATTAAAAGCAGATGGTTCATACGTGGACAGTTCCTCTTCATTGAACACGGTCGATACATTTCCTTTACTGCATGGATGGCGTGTGAGAGATGTGGCCATCAATCCCAAAGCCAATAGCGGTACGATCTGGGTTGTAATAGACAGCACGGGTTCTACCTCGGGGCCAACAGGTGGATTCAACGGAGCTAACACGGCTACCCGCGACGGCGGCAAGGTCCTGAGACTAACGTATAAAACAATGCTGATCCTTCCTGTAACGGATAACCCAAGAAGCGGACCGGCCGTTGTAAAAGACCTAGTGCAGATATATCCTAACCCGGCTACGGATGTCATTAATGTACATGGTAAAAAGGAACTTCGTAAACCGTTGTTGGTAAAGATCTGTGATATCAGCGGGCGGGTGCTGAAAGAAGAGACAAGTTTCCGGAATGATTTTACAATAGATATCTCCTCGCTTAAACCGGGTAGCTACCTGCTGAAACTATACAATGGTAATGATATAGAAGTCCAGATAGAAAAATTCATTAAACAATAGGACGACGCTGTTTGACAATAACCCAAATTACAAAGCCTCCGCCAGCTGGCGGAGACTTTTGTTTTAGGGGTTATGCTCTGGGTTTACATTTCGTGATCGTCCATTCACCGGTCTTACCTGCTATTTGTTATTATTGATGTAGCGTAAAGCTGCAGCCATGCTGGAATTGGTCATTGATAATAACCGTCCAGGCCTGGAAATGGTGTTTTCAGACAGTACAGCTCTGAGGTAAGGTGATTGGGAAAATGGCTTTGCTGAAGATTCCTGTTTTTGTGATTTCAGCGAATGCGGGGAAAAGTAGACTGATGGGCGGTGGCCGTTACTTTTCATAGTTGGGATTTTTTAGTTTACAAAAGGGTTTGGATTCTCGATATGTTAAGGTAGTACCAAAACATCCATATCTGCAAGTTTTACGGAATAAATAATAAGGCCATTGTAAATATTCCCGGTTTTTTACGATAGGGGTTTTACGAATCACACTTACAGCTTGCCTACCATGTTTACAGGTTTTACCCACGCATCAAACTCTTCCGGTGTTACATAACCGAGTTTGACCGCCATCTCTTTTAATGTAGTACCCTGTTTATGCGCTTTTTGTGCAATCTCGGCTGCTTTGTAATAACCGATCTTCGTATTCAAAGCCGTCACCAGCATCAGGCTGTTGTCTACATGCTTTTTGATATTCGCATCGATCGGCTCCAGTCCCACGGCACATTTATCATTAAATGAAACACAACCATCACCGATAAGCCGGGCGCTATGCAGAAAATTATAGATCATTACCGGCTTAAAGACATTCAATTCAAAATGCCCGGTAGCTCCGCCGATATTGATGGCCACATCATTTCCCATTACCTGGGCAGCGATCATGGTCAGCGCCTCACATTGCGTAGGGTTTACTTTACCGGGCATGATCGAAGAACCGGGCTCATTATCGGGAATAAAGATCTCACCGATCCCGCTCCGTGGTCCCGAAGATAACATCCTGATATCATTGGCGATCTTCATTAAACTCACGGCTACTGTTTTCAAAGCACCATGTGCTTCCACGATCGCATCGTGTGCGGCCAATGCTTCGAATTTATTTTCCGCAGTTATAAAAGGCAGACCGGTCAGCCGGGCAATATGTTTAGCTACATTTTCTGCATACGCCGGGGGAGTATTGATACCTGTTCCCACGGCTGTGCCACCCAACGCCAGTTCGCTTAAATGTGCCAGTGTATTGTTGATGGCTTTTAATCCATGATCCAGTTGCGATACATAACCGCTGAATTCCTGTCCTACTGTCAACGGTGTGGCATCCATGAAATGGGTACGGCCGATCTTCACCACTTTCATGTATTTCTTACTTTTTTTCGCCAGCGTATCCCTCAGCTTCTTAATACCGGGTAGGGTTGTATCCATCAGTATTTTATACGCGGCGATATGCATCGCGGTCGGGAAGGTATCATTGGAGGACTGTGATTTGTTCACATCGTCGTTGGGATGCAGGAATTTTTCTTTATCCGTTAACTTACCACCTTTCAGTACATGACCACGGTAAGCGATCACTTCATTCACATTCATGTTACTTTGGGTACCGCTTCCCGTTTGCCAAACTACCAGCGGGAAATAATCATCCAGTTTTCTTTTTAGTATCTCATCGCAGACCTTGCCGATCAGTACAGATTTATTTTTGGCTAACACACCGGCTTCCTGGTTGGTGATGGCTGCCGCTTTTTTGAGATACGCAAAGGCTTCGATGATCTCTTTGGGCATTCTGTTGATATCCCGGGCGATCTTAAAATTATCAATACTGCGCTGCGTCTGTGCGCCATAATATGCATCGGCAGGCACTTTTACTTCCCCCATGGTGTCTTTTTCGATCCTGTATTCCATATAAATTGGTGTAATTATTTAGTGAAAATCAAAGTCCCGCAAAGGTAAACCAAATCGGGTATTTTAGATTGTAGAGGGAAGATTAAAGATTTTACGGATCAGTTCTTTATCAGCATAAATCTTCAATCTAAAATCTACAATCTTCCCTTAAATTGGGTCATGAAACAGCTATCGAACAGTGGTCTCCTGATGCTGTTTTTTTCTGTTTCTTTCTCTCAGGCAAACCATGATTTTCCCCTGGAAAAGAGGAGTTCTTACCCGATGGCAAACCGTTCAGGATCATCAGTGATGGGGAGACCACATTGGAATAATTCGTATTATTGACCATAAAATAATGGAATGATGAAGAAATTATTTTTTACTTTTTTAATAGCCGTTTCCGCCCAGGCGTCCGCACAACAGCTAACAGATAATATCATCATCATTACCACCGATGGTTTTCGCTGGCAGGAAGTTTTCAAGGGAATGGATTCCGCAATTGCCAATAATTCCAAATTCAACCAGGGCGACAGCGAATATATTTTTAAGAATTACTGGGCAGCCGGTGAGCAGGAGCGAAGAAAGAAACTGATGCCTTTTCTCTGGAGCGCCGTGGTCACAAAAGGCCAGGTCTTTGGGAACCGTTCGCAGGGAAGTAAAGTAGATAATGCAAATCCTTTCTGGTTCAGCTATCCAGGGTACAGTGAAATATTTACCGGGTATGCCGATACTAATATTAACAGTAATGGGTACCAGGCCAATCCTAATATCACCGTACTGGAATTTCTGAACAAACAACCCAGGCTAAAAGGTAAGGTAGCTGCTTTTGGTGCCTGGGAAGCGTTTGACCGGATCCTGAACGAAGAGAGAAGCGGCATGCCTGTTGTTTCCGGGTTTAACAAATTTGGCGGAAAGACACCCAATGCCAATGAACGCCTGATGAATGCAATGCTCAAAGATGCACATAAACCATGGGGTGAAGATGAGTGTTTTGACGTCTTCACACACTACGGCGCTATGGAATATTTAAAAACCCGTAAACCGAAAGTATTGTACATTGCCTATGGCGAAACAGATGAATGGGCGCATGCCGGGCAGTACCGTTCTTACCTGGATGCCGGCAGGCAGGTGGATGCCTGGATCAGGGAAATATGGAACTATGTGCAGTCGGACCCGCAGTATAAGAACCGGACCACCTTATTTATTACAGTGGATCATGGCCGTGGCGATGCGGAAAAAGAAAAATGGACAAGCCATAATAATAAAGTAGCAGATTCGCACGAGATCTGGTTTGCTGTGATGGGGCCGGATACGCCTGTACGGGGAGAATTGAACAGTGAAATGCAACTTTACCAGCAGCAATTTGCTCAAACGATAGCCCGTTTGATGGGCTATACCTATACCGCCAGCCACCCTATAGCAGACGAGATCCGCTATGTTTTTAAAATGAAGAAATGACTTGTATGAAAACATTCTTGCTGTCAATCCTGATCCTGTCAGGACTCAGTGCTTCTGCGCAAAGTAATTACCAGTCGCCGATACCCACGAAACAACAATTAGCCTGGCATGAAACAGAGTTTTACCTTTTTTTTCATTTTGGTCCCAATACGTTCAGTGACCAGGAATGGGGTTCAGGTACAGAGCCTGAAGATATGTTCAACCCGACCGAACTCGATTGCCGTCAATGGTGCAACACGGCAAAGGCCGCCGGTGCCAAAGGAATTATTATCACCGCCAAACACCACGATGGCTTTTGCCTGTGGCCCAGTAATTTTTCCAGGCATACTGTGAGAGAAAGTAAATGGAAAGGAGGGAAGGGTGATGTCTTAAAAGAATTATCCGTTGCCTGCCGCGAAGCTGGTTTGAAATTTGGCGTCTACCTTTCTCCCTGGGATAAAAATCATCCTGACTATGGAACCGAGAAATATAATGCAGTATTCGTGGGAATGATGAAAGAGATCTTCCTCAACTACGGACCGGTATTTGAAATGTGGTGGGATGGCGCTAATGGAGAGGGGCCGAATGGAAAAAAACAAGTATACGACTGGAAGCGATTCGAGAACACGGTAAAACAATTCTCTCCTAAAACAGTTGTCTTTAGTGATATTGGTCCGGATATCCGCTGGACAGGTAATGAGAACGGTATCGCCGGCGACCCCAACTGGAATTTTTTAAACCCCGAAGGATTTAACCGGGGAACAGGCGCTCCGCATACTGACACCCTGAACCATGGTAATTATGAAGGAAAAAGATGGATACCTGCCGAATGTGATGTGAGCATACGACCCGGTTGGTTTTGGCATGCAGCTGAAGACAATAAAGTAAAAACACCGCAACAACTTTTCAATATCTGGTTGAAATCAGTCGGAAGAGGTGCCAATCTTTTATTAAATGTTCCGCCGGATCGCCGGGGTTTGATACCGGTTAAAGACAGTATGGTACTGGCAGAGTTCAGGAGAATAAGAGAAACAAATTTTAATGAGAACCTGCTGAAGACTGCCAATATCTTTTACCAGTTCGCTCCCAAAGAGGTCACCTTCCGTTCAGTCGATAAAGAAGGCGGTGCATTTGGGGCCAACCTCCAGAATTTTATTGTGGAGTTCCCGCAACGGGTAAAGATCAATTGCATTGTGCTCCGCGAAGCGATCCATTTGGGACAAAGTATCCGGAACTTCAAGATCGTTTTTTACCGTGATAATAAGATCATCAGTGAAATAAACGGGACCAGTGTGGGTAAGAAAAGAATAATCACTTTCCCTGCAAAGAATATCAATTCTTTCCGGGTTTACCTCGATGATCCGGTAGGGAATGATAATGTAAGTGCTGTGGCGGCTTATATGATCGATGAAAAATTAGTGGAACAATAACTCATAATGAAGATTTTTTTGTTGACCATAATGATGATCGTGGTTTCCGGATGTGAAGGAAGAAAGAATGACCCTGTAGAAGTTGGTTATGACACAGTCAGCATTAAAAGCGCTACTACAGATACGATCCGCACAACACCGGAAGTGGTAATACCGGGTCTGCATCCTGATTCACTGCTTGCTTTTGCAAGGACATTACAGGGTATTCCTTACCTCTACGCTTCCACCGATCCATCCAAAGGTTTTGACTGCTCCGGGTTTATTACGTACGTATTCAATCATTTCGGTGTCAGCGTTCCCCGCTCATCCGTTGATTTCACTTATTACGGCCGGGAACTGGATCTATCTGAAACAAGACCCGGCGACCTGATCTTATTTACCGGCACCGACAGTACTGTCCGCATCGTTGGCCATATGGGTCTCATTGAAAGTATCCGGGACAGCACGATCTATTTTATCCATTCTACTTCCGGAAAAGAAGGATTAGGGGTCGTTATCACCCCGTTTGAAAAATATTACAGGAGCCGCTTTGTAAAAATCATACGGGTATTACCGGAGGAGTATTTTGAATAGCGTTATTTCCCTTTAAAATCCGCCTTTCTTTTTTCCAGAAATGCGGTAGTGCCTTCTTTCATATCTTCTGTCGCAAATGCATTCCCAAACTCTTCGATCTCCAGTGCATAACCATTCCTGCTTTCATCATACACGGAATTGGCGGCTTTGATACAACCGGCAACAGCCAGTGGCGCTTTTGAATTGATGGTATCGAGTATCTGCCGGGTATGTTCCAGTAATGATCCGGCAGGAGTCACATGATTCACCAGACCGAGTTGTTTTGCTTCATTCGCATCGATCATCCGGGCTGACATCAGCAATTCCATCGCTATTCCTTTACCAGCGAGTTGTACCAGACGTTGTGTGCCTCCATAGCCGGGGATCAGTCCCAGGTTCACTTCCGGCTGGCCGAACTTTGCATTCTCTGCTGCTATCCTGAAATGACAACTCATGGCCAGTTCGCATCCACCGCCTAATGCAAAACCATTTACTGCGGCCACGATAGGTTTCGGGGAATTCTCTATCCGTGCAAATGTATCCTGTCCTCTTTTGGCCAGTGCCATAGCTTCGGTCTTGTTCAAGCCGCCAAACTCGGAGATATCAGCCCCTGCTACAAAAGCTTTGGGACCGGCACCTGTAATGATCACTGATCTTATCCCGGCATTGTCATTGATCTCATCCAGTGCTTTGTTCAGTTCATCCAGGACCGTTTTGTTCAGTGCATTCAGTTTATCGGGCCGGTTGATCGTTATGGTATAAATGCCATTTTCAAGAGAGGTCAATAAGGTCTGGAACATACTGTAATAGTTTTTCCAAAAGTAGCTATAAGTAAGGTCCGATTGTCATTCCGAACGTAGTGAGGAAAAAAGAAAGCTGCACCAGGGAGTACAGCTTTGAACCGTCCGTAATCCACCAATATTTTTATAAAATGATCGCCAGTAATGTGACCGCAGCCGCCAGTATCAGCATCATCAGTATATCCGTTATTTTTTCCTTGTTCCACTTCATGTTTCTCGGGTTGTAACAGGGGGTAATATGATTTCTAAATCAGGTGCAAGATACCTGCACCTGTTCACCGGATCTGCCTCCGATTAGCCTCTGGCCGTTGTTGTTTAGTCAATGGTATCCTGCCGGCCGCAAAAGAGATCCGGCAACTTGCTGCCCCGGTGCGGTTTAAACCCCTTACCGGATAATCGGCAGGAACTACCGCACAGTAATCTGGCCCGCTCCTGCTATAAGCTCTCAGGTAAATCCTCTATTTTTAAGTAGTTATGTTTTCCCGACCCCTGATAGTAGTGTTGTGCATGGCAGGAATTCTGCTACTGCGATCCTTTTCCGTGTACTCGCAGTACGAGGGACATCGTCCAAACATTTTTTTCAACCAGTTGAATACTTCACATGGACTTTCCGACAACTATATCAATGATATGTGCATGGACAAAAGTGGCAATCTCTGGATAGCCACTGGTGAAGGATTGAATATGTTCAATGGAAAGAATGTCACCAAATTCTTCAGATCGGAGTACCCCCAATTTGAATCAGACCAGGGGCGCCAGGTTGTATGCGATCAACGTAACAGGATCTGGGCCTTAAGCATGAGCGGCTTTGTAACGCTGATCGACGAGCAACGGAATGTTCATCGTGTAAGCCTGCTGGATAAAGACAAGTCGATACAGGTGAGATGGGTGGTCGAAACCAGCCAGCAGGGTGTTATACTTTTCACGGCGAATGGTTTTTTTTCATTGGCAACAGGGAAAAACATTTTAAAAACAGACTCCCTGGTCATCAATGATTTTACAAGGATACCGGTGACGGGATTTGACACTCTACAAAAAAAACCATTTGGACAAATGATGGCTATCGGCAACGATCGTTATGTACTGGGGATCGACAACGGTTTTTTCACGATCGACTTCCGGGAGAAAAGGGTAGAAAAAAAATATGATTTCCCCCGCTTAACGATATTGACGGTATGGGCACCGGATGAATTACTGGTATTTGACCGGGGTAAAGAAAAGCTGCAATCCATCAACCTCATCACGCAAACGGTCACCGAACCAGTGCGCGGCGTAAAAGATCAGCTGGGCAACTTTGTTACCGGGCGTGTTAACCATGCAAAAAAAATAAGTAAGGATCAGTTATTGTTCACGATATTCAAAGGAGGTTTTTATATCTACAATACCGTGACGCGGCAACTGCGTAATTACAAGCACGATGCCGCCGACCCGACCACAGTCATCAACAATAGTCCGGGAGAGATCCTTGTTGACACAACCGGTTGGGTATTCCTCGGCTGTTCTCCCCATGGGGTCAGTTATTTTAATAATAATGCTGTGATCGGCCAGCAGCTTATTTTCCAGGATATGCTGGGTAATAATTATGATGGATACGTCAACAATCTTGTTACCCGCGATAACGATGTTTATTATATAGGCGTATCCGATAATTTACTCCAATGGAAGCGGAGTACCAACACCACTACGTTTGTTGATTACGGAGCGGGGATGGGTAAATCGCTTATGAATAAAGAAGGAGTGAGTTTTGTCACGATCGATAGTAAGGACCGGCTCTGGATCGCTACCGGGACAGAAGGTGTGTTCATTATTGACAGGAATAATAAATTCGTCAAACATATTTCCAATGATACCACCCAGGCAAATTTCGTTCCCCGCAGTTATATCTGGCATATGAAGATGGCACCGGATGGATATATGTGGGTGGCGGGTCGGCAGGGTATTTGTCGTGTCAATGTCAATACATTCGAAACGGATCATTTTACCGGGCATCCCCTGGAAAAAGTTCACAAATTTGATACACATATGCTCTTTTTCCCTGATCCTGATGAGCTCTGGATCGCTTCAACAGCGAAGGGGCTTATACGTTATCAGTTCTCTGCAAAAAAATTCAATATGTATACAACAAAGGATGGATTATTGTCGGATAATGTCCTTGCCATTAATAAGGACAAGTTCAATAATATATATGCAGGAACTGCTGAAGGACTATCCATTTTGTTGCAGGGAGGTGGTATAAAGAATATTGGCGTCAAAGAAGGCCTCCAGAATGGCCGGGTAGAAGCCCTGCTCCTTGATAAGAATAACAGGATGTGGATGGGGAATGATGTGGGCCTCTCGTGTTTCAACATTGCAGATTCGAGCCTCCGTATATTCGATGAACGCTATGGTCTTAGTATACAGGGTTTCCGGTTCGGCTCCTATCATCAAAATTCGGATGATGAACTGGTATGGGGAACAGAACGGGGCATTCAGTATTTCTATCCCGATGATCTTCTGCGGCAGAAGCTCAACCTGCGGTCTGTTATCCAGCGGGTCGAAACACGCAACGGCGTTCAATTCCTCACCAGCAATGGCGAACTGGACCTGCCGGCCAAGGGTAATGCAGTGAATTTTTATTTTTCTTCGATCGAATACAGACCCAGTCTCCGCACTTTTTATCGGTATAAGCTGGAGGGAGAGGATAAGGATTGGGTAAAGGTGCTCGACCAGAACTCGGTCCGTTACAGTTCGCTCTCACCGGGAAAATATATTTTCAGGGTACAGGCAAGTAATGACGGCAAAGTATGGAAGGATGCAGAGAATACGGTGACGGTCATCGTAGCCAAGCCTTTGCTGCAGCAATGGTGGGTGAAACTGGGAGGATTGCTGTTGGGAATTTTGCTGATAGGCATCGTCATTAACTTTTACAGGAGAAAACAGGAACGTAAAAGAAATGAGCTGGAGGCAGAGCTGGTCATTACCTACTTCGCTTCACAGATCAACAGGCATCATCATACCGATGAACTTTTATGGGATGTGGCAAAAAATTGTATCAGTAAACTCAAGTTCGAGGATTGTGTCATTTACCTGAAAGATCCTGAAACAAATATGCTGGTGCAAAAAGCCGCCTATGGTCCCAAGAACCCCATTGATTTTACGATCCACCAGCCGATGGAGATCGCCGTGGGTGAAGGTATTGTAGGGGCTGTAGCCAAAACCGGTAAATATGAACTGGTAGATAACACAGAGGAAGACAAACGGTATATCGTTGACGATGACAAAAGATCATCAGAAATAGCGGTACCGGTCATTGTCGACGGTGATGTGATAGGGGTCATTGACAGCGAGCATTCGCAAAAGAATTTTTTTACCGCCCGTCATTTACAGATATTATCGACGGTGGCTGTGCTCTGTGCCAACCAGATACAACGTACAAGAGCCGAGGAAGAAGAGCAAAAGACGAAGATGGAATTACTGGAAAACAAGCAAAAAGCCACCGAAAGCCGTTTGCAAAGCCTGCGGCTGCAAATGAACCCGCACTTCTTATTCAACGCATTGAATTCGATCCAGCAGATGATCCTGGCCAACGAGGATATTGTCGCTACCAAGTACCTGTCCCGGTTCTCCAAATTATTACGGGCCATACTGGTGCATAGCGATAAAGAAACCATTTCACTCAAAGAAGAACTGGAGATATTGAATTTATATATCGAACTGGAATCGATACGGTTCAAAGAAGCTTTCCACTATGCCGTGATTGTTGATGAAGATATAGAAACGGAGGAAGTGAAGATCCCAACCTTATTGATCCAGCCATTCGTAGAGAACGCTATCTGGCACGGGTTGATGCATAAAGAAGGTGACCGGAAACTGAAGGTAGAGTTCCGGGAAGAAGGTGATTTTATTAAATGCATCATTGAAGATAACGGCATCGGCCGGACGAAAGCCGCAGAGATGAAACTGAACACGGGTCAGGGTAAGCAACATACCAGCAAAGGTATCGCCGTTTCAAAAGAGAGGTTAAAAGCATTGCGGACGAATGCCGGCCAGGAAGGATCCATTTCTATCCTTGACCTGGTCGGCCCCGAAGGAGTTCCAGCCGGAACTCGGGTTGAAATTGATTTTCCCCTGTCATCCTGAGGAAACGAAGAACAAAATTCATAGTATATGCTTAAAGTACTTTTAATTGATGACGAAGAAAGGGCCACCGACGCCCTGCGGCTGATGATCGAAAGGACCATACCGGAGATCAAACAGGTAATGGCCTGTAATGATAGTCGCAAAGCAGCTGATATGATACATCTATATCAACCGGCACTGGTATTTCTCGATATACAAATGCCGCACCTGAACGGTTTCGAAGTGCTGGAAAAAATGCCGAACAAGAATTTCAAGATCATTTTTACCACGGCCTATAACGAGTATGCCATCCAAGCCATTCGTTTCAGCGCTTTTGACTACCTGTTGAAGCCGATCGATATCGAGGAACTCCAGTCTTCTGTCAAACGTTTCCTGGAAAGCAATGATGATTATAAGCAGCAATACGACCTGCTCAAGAACATCATGTATAATATACAGGCGCCTTCGGCGGAGGAGTTCAGGCTGGCACTTCCCACCAGGGAAGGAGTACATTTTTTAACTCCCGGTGATATCGTCCGCTGTGAGGCCATTGGTAACTATACCAAATTTTTTATGCAAAACAATAAGACGTATCTTATTTCCAAAACCCTGGGTGAATATGATACGCTGCTCACCCCCTATCATTTTATCCGGACGCATAAAAGTCATCTTGTCAATAAGAAATTCATTTCTTTTATCGACCATGACGGGTTCGCGGTACTGAAAGACAGCAGCAGGGTGGAAGTAAGCCGCCGCAGAAAAGAAGAAGTGATGGCTGCATTGCGATAGGGAGCAACCCGCCTTTGACTAACCCGGAGTCGCCGTTTAGTAAGTTCCCCGCGGGAGACCGGCTGATATTTGTTTTTTTTACTAAAATTTATAACTGATGAATTATTATCCACTGGCAGCACAAAATGAATGGCAATACAAACAGAAAGACGGAAGCACTTATTTCAATAAAGTCACAGGGGTCAGCGGGAATGACTTTACCATGCACAACAGCGCTGCCAATACCAGCAGCGTTGTCAGGAAAGAAGGTGAGCTGTTGCTGACCGATGCGCTGGAAGCCGGCAATTTTCAGCCATGGCTCAATAATGACCTGCAGGCCAGCCAGACCTGGGAAGTGAAATTCAAGGCCAACGGACTGGATTGCATCCTGGTGATGACAATTAAGGAAACGGGTATCAGCAAAGAGGTGGAAGGAAAGACCTATAACAATATCGTATGTATAGAAGGAGAGAGTAAGCTGATCATGAACGGGAACCTGATGGCGTTAAATTTTTTCACCCAGTATTATTATGCGGATGGTATTGGCCTGGTACTGACCACTTCTTCCGCCGGTGACAGTCATTCTTTAATTAACTACAGTCTTCATTAGCATTAACCATAAGCCTTATCTACGGTGCCCTGCTTTTGCGGGGCTTTTTTTATGATAGCTGTCAGCATACCTGCCCCACCGGATGCCGTAGGAACTTACCGAAAGGTGATTTCATTTACAAGATTTAATTAGAAATGCCTGTTTGTCATCCTTCGATAAATTCAGAGTGACATAAGCATTTTACCGTACAGTAATTCTCAATATCCCTTCAGTATAAACTGATGCTGTGTCGTCATCCCGTGGCTTTTCTTTGCTGAAGCAGGGATAATCCTGCGACTAAACCTTATCAATCTAAAATTATGCAACCAAAATTTCCGGGGCTTAAGGCATTTTGCTGGCTGGCCTCCTTTCTTATCTGCGCAAACATGTCCGCACAACTTGTACTTCCCAAAAAGATCAACGGGTATGTGGACATGCATGCGCATCCTGTTTCCCAATGGGGCTTCGGTGAACAATTATTTTTCGGCGAGAATGATGGTGATCCCAAAACAGCGCTGGGGTCTTGCAATTGTTATCACAATTTTGTGGCACCGCCTTTCGATGGTTTCTGCGGCGCGCAGAATATGTACCGCAATAGTATGGTAGATAAAGTGGACAAGGATAATCATATTGCGGTACACAAGAAAGTGGCGGGCTTTCCCAATTTCGAGGAATGGCCCAAACACAATTCTTTATTGCACCAGCAGATGTATGTGGATTGGATCAAAAGAGCGAAAGAAGGCGGGCTCCGTGTTATGGTATCACTGGCGATGAGCAATAACTGTCTCGGAGACGCTGCCGAAACAAGCGGGCCTATCGATGATATGCGTTCCATGAACAAACAGATCGAAAAGATGAAAGCATTCTTCGGACGTCACAAGGATTTCATGGAGATCGCTTATACGTCTAACCAGCTGTGGGATATTGTTAGCTCGGGCAGGTTGGCTATCGTACTGGGTATTGAAATGGATAATATCGGTAACTTCTATATGCCAGCCGACACAAAAGGTTATCCTGTTTTCTTTCCCGCCCCGACAGAAGCACAGGTAAAAGCCGAGATCGATCGTATTTACGCGTTAGGTGTTCGTTATATTTTCCCCGTGCATGTAACCAATAATGTATTTGGTGGTACAGCCTTGTACAATCCTGGTTTTAATGTAGCTAATAAATACAATACGGGTAAAGTATGGGAACCTGAAGCTGTATCGTCGACCAATGGTATCACCTTTAAACTTACCAGCGCATTCTCCGAGATCCGCCAGGATTTTTTGGCATTGATCGCAATGACCGCTACCGGCACTATTCTCCCCAAGAAAATAATGCCCGATATACAGGCTAACTACCCGGCTTATTCCGATCCGGGGTTGAATAAGGGGCATCGCAATAGCCTTGGTTTAACACCCCTGGGTGAGTACGCCATGAAATATATGATGCGTAAAGGCATGATCATCGACATTGACCATATGTCGGAGAAAGGTGTGGATCGTGCTCTGGAAATAGCAAATGAAAAAAATTATCCCCTCAATTCAGGGCATAACGATTTCAGGTCCCAGGGTTCCTATCATGAGAATGCCAGAACTGATGAGCAGGTGAAACTGATCTATAAAACAGGCGGCATGATGGGCCTGGGACATGGCGATCACTCCACAAAATTTGTAAAGAATCTACGCTACGGGCTCAACTTATCAGGTGGCCAGCCACTGGCGATAGGTACCGATGCAAATGGATTCTATGCATTGCCGGAAAAACCCACTGCTAAAGAACGTATCGAATACAAACCGCCGATGACAAAAGCGCTTATGGGGCAGAAGTTCTGGGATTTCAATACGGATGGTATGGCACACTATGGATTGTTGCCTGATTATATCCAGAGCTGCCGCAACGCCGGTATGACAAAAGAGGAAGAGGATGCTTTCTTCGGAGCAGCTAATCGTTTTGCTAATATGTGGGACAAATGCGAAAGCCGTGCAGCTGATTTCAATAATATAGATGCAGGAGGAGAGGAGAAAACATTTAATATCCCTGCAGAAGATAAACTCTGCCCTACATTGGCGAGCGGCGACCGTGAGTTCGGTGGAAACGGCCCTGATGTAACCTGTACTGTGACATTGAAGATTGTGCAGGGCGGTGTCGGCATAGATGCGGTGATCAAAATGACAGCCAATGAAACGAAGGGTGGAGATACCAAAGCGGCTGGTACCTGGACACGCCGTGTGTATACAGCACCCGGTGGCACCAGGGTCAAAAAGATCAACAGCGATACAGAAGGTAAAGCTCATTTCGTAAGTCATGGTGCGGGCGCTGAGTTTGGTGTCTGTAATGAAGGACTGGTATACGATAGCGGAAAAGGTCAGATCACTATTACCGGTACGGTTATCAAATCGATCATCATGGTTGGTGATACCGGTGGTCCTGATGTAACGGCAAATTCCAGCAACTGCGGTTGTGATACGAATATTAAGAAACTGGTGTTTAATCCTGTCACCGTTATGATCATTCCTTTGTGATCGTTATGAATGATGTGATGCTGGTTTTACAACTGCTCGTTACGGCGGGCAGTTTTTTTTGTATCCTTTCAATAAAGTGGAATGACCATTCAGTCGGAATTCAGTATCACTGTTCTTGTTTGACTGTTTCTTTATGTCATCAAACAAAACTTAAACCTTACATCATGAAAAAGATATTTATTACCTGCTTATTCGCTGCTGCTTCAACGATTACCATTTGCCAGAATGTTGGCGTGGGTACCAGTAACCCTACAGAAAAGCTGGAGGTGGCTGGCAATGTTAAAGCTAATGGCATTAAAATAGTACCTAACGCCGGGTCGGGCAAAGTATTGACCAGCGACGCGAATGGAAATGGCAGCTGGCAGCAAGTCACTGCATCGGGCGGCGGCGATGGAGCAAGTAGTTGGGGGGATTGCACCATGAATGGTGTGGGTGGTTACCAGGCTGTGGGTGATACGGCTGGTGCTGAAGATGATCATCTGGGGTATAAGGTCGCCATTTCGGGCGATTTCGCTATTGCGTCTGCTCCGTTTGACGATATTGGCGCCAACGTGGACCAGGGCTCCGTTAGTTTTTTCCATTTTACCGGAAGTAGCTGGGAGCTCCTGCAAAAGATCACAGAGGCAGCGGGTTCCGCAGGCGATTTCTTTGGTGCTGGTATTGCCATTAACGGTAACTATGCGATTATAGGTACGCCTGGCGATGATCTTGGGGTTAACATCAACCAGGGTTCAGCCAGTATTTATCATTATAATGGAAGTAGCTGGGTCTTCCTTCAAAAATTAAATGATCCGAACGGACAGCAGGAAGATCTGTTTGGCATTAGCGTTTCCATCGATGGCAATTTCGCTGTTGCGGGAGCCAACGGAGATGATATCGGGCCTAACAATGAGCAGGGTTCTGCGTGCATTTTTCGAAACACAGGAGGTGTCTGGGGTTTTATGCAAAAAATAAACGACGCATTTGGCGCAATTGACGATGCCTATGGTACCAGTGTAACTGTAGCAGGGAATAACATCATTGTAGGATCACCGGGAGATGATATTACAACTCAGATCGACCAGGGCTCTGCACTTTTTTATTTTTTTAATGGAAGCAGCTGGGTATTGCGCATTAAGTTGACAGATGCAAATGGTGGTACAAACGATAATTTCGGACATAGTGTATCGGTCTCGGGCAATTATGCCGCGATCGGTTCTCCGGTATCCGACTGGATCAAAGTCGACCAGGGGGTTGTAAACCTGTACCGGCTCAATGGTGTCAACTGGGAATTCTTCCAGCGTCTTGCGTCAGATGAACCGGATGTGACCGATGGCTTTGGGTTTTCGGTAACCTTGTCGGGGAACTACCTGGTAGTTGGTATACCGTACGACAATGTAGGGCCTGTTGACAACAAAGGATCCGCTACCATTTTTGAAAAAGTGGGCATTGGGTGGGCAAAAGTTCAGTACCTGCATGATAAGATGGGCAGGCCAGATGATGATTTTGGATACAATGTCGCGATCGACGGAAATACAAAGCGTTTTTTGGCGGGAGTTTTCGGTTATGGTAAAGAGAGTGGAAAAATAGTTTTTGGGAAAGTATATTAATAAGCCAACGGATTGGTTAGTTCATCAACTGCTCAGCGAAATGAGCAGTTTTTTTTATCCTTTCAATAAAGAACAGGGACCATTCAATCGGAAATCAGTGTGCCGGCTTTTCTCCTGTTGTTTCTTTACGGTACAAAACAAAACTTAAACCTTACGATCATGAAAAAGATATTTATTACCTGCTTATTCGTTGCTGCTTCAACGATTGCCATTTGCCAGAATATCGGCGTGGGTACCAGTAACCCCACAGAGAAACTGGAAGTGAATGGCAATGTAAAAGCCAACGGTATCAAGATTTTACCCAATGCGGGTTCTGGCAAAGTGCTGACCAGTGACGCAAACGGGAATGGTACATGGCAGAATATGGCCAATAATAACAATGGCGATGTTGGCTATGGCCCGTGGGGCGATTGCAGTATGAATGGTGTTACTGATTACCTCCCGGTAGCAGATCCTGCGGGGAACGAATATGAATACATGGGAAACGCAGTGGCTGTTTTTGGAAATTTCGCTGTGATTGGTAAGCATCGAAAAGACATGTATGGTAACGACGGGCAGGGTGCAGCAGATGTTTATGAGCATAACGGCACTACCTGGGTATTTAAGCAAACCCTTTTTGATCCCACTGGACTTGCGGGGGATTATTTCGGTGCCAGCGTTTCCATTTCTGCAAATTATATCGCTGTAGGGGCTGATGGAGCAAAGATCGCCGGCATTGACAACTGGGGCGCTGTATATATTTATAAATATGTTGGTGGTTCCTGGACCTTTCAGCAAAAGATAACAGATCCCACGGGTGCAGCCGATGATTATTTTGGCAGGTCTGTATCCATTACAGAAACTATTCTCGCAGTGGGCATACCCAACGATGATATAGGTGTTCAGTACCAACGGGGATCGGTTTGTATGTTCCGCAATAATGGCGCTGCATGGGTTTCTCAAGCTAAGTTGGTGGACCCCGATGGCTACTACGGGGAATATTTCGGGAATAGCGTAAGTGTATTTGACAACCGGGTAGTGATAGGTGCTCCCTTTGATAATGTTGCAGCGGGTGATTACGAAGAAGGATCGGCCAGTATTTTTGAATTCAATGGTACCAGTTGGTTATTCAAGCAAAGGATCAATGGAATGACCGGTACAAGTGGTGCAGAATTTAAATTTGGTTATAGTGTATCTATGTGGGGAGACTGGATATTAGTTGGCGTTCCAAACCAGGACGTATACTCTCAGTGGCAAGAGCAGGGAGCAGCCTGGTTCTTCCGGTATAATGGCACCAGTTGGGTATATACTAAGAGTGTTTTCAACCTGAAGGAACAGCCTGCAGACGAATTTGGCACCAGCGTATGCATCTCTGGAGATTATGCGATCGTTGGTACAAGATGGGATGATGTTAAATATTATCAAGGGGGTTCCGCAACTATTTATAAAAAAGTCGGAATAGGTTGGGGTGAGGTGCAGTATTTGTCGGACAAAATGGGTGACAGCTGGTCTGAATTTGGCAATGCTGTTTCCATTGATGGGAACACCCGCCGGTTTATAGTGGCTGCGCACGGGTATGCGAATGGGGCGGGTAAAGTGGTGTTCGGCAAAGTATATTAAGGAGTGAGCAATCAATTTATAAATATGACGGAGAGCGATTGTCGCTCTCCTTTTTTATGCCTGGTATTGCCAAACCGCATAATTCCTTTTAATAAAGTACAGGTACCATTCAATAGTGTTTCAACCTTCGCTCCTTCATTTCTTCTTTTTTTTATATCGTAATCAAAAACAAAAAAAATAAAAACCTTACATCATGAAAAAGATCATCTTCATTTTATTGGCAGCCACAACTTTTGTTGCCTGTGAAAAAAACAACGACGCTCCGCCTGTTAACCCGGGTGATTTTGCTAACCAGATAAAAAAGACTGTCTACGACGGGGGACAGATCCACACCTACACCTATGATGGTTCCGGGCGGATAAAAACCAGGACGGCTCTTAATTTAGAGAAGATCGAATATGACTACACGGCTGGTAAAATAGTTGAAAAACAATTTGACGCTACCGGGGTATTAAAACGGACCTACACCTATGAGCTGGACACTAACGGCCTGGTGGCGAAGGAAACACGTAGTGACCGACCTGACTTCACAGAAACACGCTTGTATAACAGTGATAAGCAGGTGGTAAAATTCACTGATGCCGAGAATGCAAACATTGATATCGGTGAGTATTTCTACAGTAATGGCAATCTCGATAGCATCCGCTTTATCAGCAACGGTAACTGGTATTCGACAGCTAAGATGACCTATTATACAGATAAGACCAATATCCTTGATAATGATGCATTCGGAGAGTATGCCTGGGGTAAAAGAAGCAAGAACATGGTCAAGAGCGAGCAGTACTTTTTCTCAGACGGAACGATAGGGGACAAGGAAAATTATACTTATGAATATGACGCGAAAGGACGGGTAACAAAAGTTATATCCACAGAAGATGGCGACATATACACCACAACCTATAGCTACGAATAAACATTTCACAACCATTAAAACGCTTATCATGAAAAAAATAATAGGATTTCTTCTGGTGGCAACCAGTCTTGTAGCCTGCAGCAAAGAAAATAACGACAACGAGGTTATTACCCTGGGCGGGCCAAAATTTAAAACCTCCGAGTTCAAGGGGCTGGTAACAATATACACGTATGATAATTACGGCCGCCAGGTAAAGCAAGATAATAGCGATGGGACCAGGA
>DASYLC010000105.1:0-5857 GCA_036009775.1 Chitinophagaceae bacterium | reverse complement strand
ATTTCTTTAAGTAAAGCCGAAATAAATTTCGGGCAAGGATTGTGGAAGGCTTTTAAAAACGGCAACCTTGAAGAGTTAACAAATCTTTCAAAGCATCAATCTTTAGCTTTTCCGTATCTACAAGAAGTAGTAAAGGCGCATGTTGACCGTTTCCCAAAAGATGGCACAAAAGGAAGACCTGAAAAAGTTATGAAGACATCACAAAAAACATTTCTACTGACTTTCATGAAGTGTTCAAAGAATTTTGGAACCGCGAAAGCATTTATGGTTTTGGTGACAGTCAATTAAAACATCTTTATGACAAAGTAATGCACTACCGCTAACGTGCATTAAAAGAATTTATCAAAACTGAAATGGACTTTTAATGACTAATGCATAATTTACTTCATCGAGCCTTAAGATCTTAGCGGTCTTCAGGCTTTTTTATTCCTGCATTTTTTCTGTTCAAATATTTGTTTTTGACTTAGAATACGCTCCCTTCAGGGTTCTGTACTTTACTCAGCATCTGCGTCGCAGTCTATCCTGAGTACAAGCGCAAGCTTGCGACCGCAGGGCTCCAAGGATCACTCACTTTATCTTTCTGTTCGTTATTCGCCCAAAACGGAAGTGATATATGCATTTGCCAGTAAAGTATAGATTAATACGTTGAAAAACTTGCCTTGAGACGACCCCATTGCCCATTGTCTATTGAAACGCATTTTAGTAATAAATTATAGTTAATACTGTAATTCTCTGTCTTTAAAACGACCCGATTGCCCATTGCCAATTGTCAATTGGCTGCTTTACTGTATATTCGATGCCCCAAAAAGAGAGAGTATGTTTGAAAGCTACCAGTTTACCGCAGCAGAACGTTTCATGAGATATGTACAGGTGGATACCCAAAGTGATCCTCAGTCGGACTCACATCCCACGACCGAAAAGCAAAAAGATCTTGGTAAGATACTGACCCTGGAGCTGGTGCAGATGGGCATTGAAGATGCGCATATGGATCAATGGGGTTATGTATATGCCACCATCCCCGCTACGACGGATAAAAAAGTTCCTGTTATTTGTTTTTGTGCACATGTTGATACCGCTCCCGATTGCAGCGGCACGAACGTAAAACCGATACTGCACACCAATTACCAGGGACAGGACATCGTATTGCCCGATGATACAGCACAGGTGTTGCGGATGAGTGAATACCCTTACCTGAAAACACAAACGGGAAATGACATCATCACAGCCTCGGGGAACACATTGCTCGGTTCTGATGATAAAGCCGGTGTGGCCGAGATCATGGACCTGGCCAATTTCCTGGTGAA
This sequence comes from Chitinophagaceae bacterium, assembly GCA_036009775.1. Classification (GTDB taxonomy): domain Bacteria; phylum Bacteroidota; class Bacteroidia; order Chitinophagales; family Chitinophagaceae; genus JJ008. The sequence goes on along the minus strand of DASYLC010000105.1, from coordinate 4,553 downwards.
TCATCCCGAAGTGAAACATGGTGTGATAAAAATATTATTTACTCCGGATGAAGAAGTGGGCAAGGGAACAGCGAAGGTCGACTTGGAGAAACTCGGGGCCGATTTTGGTTATACACTGGATGGCGGTGAAGCGGGTTCCCTCGAAGACGAGACTTTCAGTGCTGACGGAGTGCAGGTGGTCATTCACGGTGTGATCGCACACCCGGGTTATGCAAAAGATAAAATGATCAATGCCATGAAGATCGCCGGCGAGATACTGGCGGCATTGCCAAAAGACAGGTTATCTCCCGAATCCACGGATGGTAAAAGAGGATTTATACACCCTGTGAGAATAGAAGGCATCGCTGAAAAATGCACCATTGATTTTATTATCCGGGATTTTGACACAGAGGGTCTTTCCAAAAAAGAAGATTATCTCCGCACCCAGATAGAAGAGCGGATGAGAACATATCCTAAAGCCGGTTTTGAATTTAAGGTCACCGAACAATACCGCAATATGAAGGAAGTGCTGGATGTGAACCCGCACGTGGTGGACTACGCAAAAGAGGCGATCAGGAGGGCGGGACTGGCATTGAAAATGGAAAGTATCCGCGGAGGCACCGACGGCAGCCGGCTGTCGTTCATGGGACTTCCCTGTCCCAACCTGTTTGCAGGTGAACAGGCTATTCATTCCAAACTGGAGTTTATCAGCGTACAGGATATGAATAAGGCTGTGGAGACGATGGTGCACCTGGCGATGGTCTGCGAAGAAAAAGCTTAAGAAGGCTGTGAGACCTTAGCCGTAGCCCAAAGCCCATTCGGTACGGTTGTTATAATATATTGTACATTACATTCAAATTGTAAACTATGGACTTCGCAAAATTATTGTCCCAGTATTGGTGGGTATTGTTAATACTCTTTATCATTTTCAGCGGGTTGTTTACTATCAGCCAGGGTTATGTCGGTGTAATAACCCGGTTGGGCAGATACAGCCGGGTGGCAAGACCCGGGTTGAATTTTAAGATACCTATACTCGAGTCAGTGGCCCGTAAAGTTTCGATACAGAATCGCTCGGTTGAGCTGGAATTCCAGGCAGTAACTGCCGACCAGGCCAATGTATATTTCAAAAGTATGCTGCTCTATTCAGTGCAGAATGCCGATGAAGAAACGATCAAGAAGGTAGCATTCAAATTCTTTGCGGATAAAGACCTGATGCAGGCATTGATTAGGACCATCGAAGGGAATATCCGTTCTTTCGTGGCTACCAAGAAGCAGGCAGAGATACTCGGCTTGCGCAAAGAGATCGTTGAATATGTTAAGGCCGAGATCGATCATACGCTGGAAACATGGGGCTATCATTTACAGGATCTGCAGATCAACGATATTACGTTTGACAAACTAATCCTTGACTCGATGAGTAAAGTGGTGGCATCGAATAACCTCAAAGCCGCTGCTGAGAATGAAGGACAGGCCTTACTGATCACCAAGACCAAGGCAGCGGAAGCGGATGGTAATGCGATCAAAATATCGGCGGAAGCTGAGAAAGAAGCCGCCCGTCTCCGCGGACAGGGTGTGGCTCTTTTCCGGAAAGAAGTGGCAGCCGGTATGACCGAAGCGGCAGAGCAAATGAAGCAGGCCAACCTGGACACGAATGTGATATTGTTCAGCATGTGGACAGAAGCGATCAAGAATTTCGCGGAGTATGGAAAAGGAAATGTTATTTTCCTGGATGGAAGTTCGCAGGGGATGGAGAATACAATGAAGCAGATACAGGCGCTAATGATCAAGCGTGCAGGCACTGATTAGCAGTATCTTGTTAAATAAGTCTAAAATCGTAATGCCACGTACAACGTGGCATTATTTTTCTCGTTCAATGAAACGTTATTCAACAGGTGTTGATAACAGCTAAAAACAAATTACCAGTCAACTCCTACATTTACACCTAAAGAAAGAAAATCTATGGACCTTTTACAGATCGCAGACTCCGTCACACAAGTAACAAAATTTGCCGCCGGCGACAGTAACCATGATGGGACATTAAGCATTTTAGAATTATTGAAAATGGGTGGATTCATCATGATCCCCCTGGCCATTATGCTGATCATTGCTGTATATGTATTTGCCGAAAGGACCATTGCGATCCGTAATGCGGCAAAGATCGACGATAATTTCATGAATATTATCCGCGACAATATCGTTAGTGGTAATATTGCGGCCGCAAGAAGTTTTGCCAAGAATAACAATAATCCGGTGGCCCGGATCATTGACAAGGGTATCCAGCGGATCGGGAAACCGATCGACAGTATTGATAAAAGCATGGATAATGTGGGTACACTTGAAATGTATAAACTGGAAAAGAACCTGGTGGCGCTTACAGTTATTGCTAAAGCGGCCCCGATCTTCGGGTTCGTAGGTACACTGGTCGGGATGATGCAGTTATTCTCCAGTATCACTGCTTCTAACCAGTTCGAGGTAAGTACGATATCCGGCGGTCTTTACACCAAGATCATCACTTCTATTACGGGATTGGTTATCGGTCTTTTCTCCTACATGGCGTATAGTTATTTGAATACGCAGATCGACAAGACCTCTAATAAAATGGAAGCTGCTTCTGCTGACTTCCTTGATATCCTGCAAGAACCCACCCGTTAAACCGAATACCCCAAATGAAATTCAGGAAAAAACATAAACAAGAATCGGAAGTTACAACGGACTCGCTGGTTGACATTCTGTTCATCCTCCTGGTATTCTTCCTGATCGTGGCTACCCTGGGTAACCCCAACGTAGTGAAAGTGGGCCTGCCCAGGGGGACCAAGGATACCAAGGCGAAACAGAATATCATGGTCTCGATCGATAAGAACCAGCAATACTATATCGGTACCACCAAAGTAGATAATGCCATCTTTGACTCCATGTTGCGTAAAGAGATCAAAAAATACAAGGCATTCGTGGATACACCTACCGTAGTGATCAATGCAGATACCGCTGCATATTACGGCGAAGTGTTCCGGATCATGCGGGTAGCCAAAAAAGATACGGCGAAAGTGGTAGCAAGAATTGACTAAGACATTTAAGATTGAAGATTTTGTCGTTCAGTGCGTGTCAAATCGTCAATTTTCAATGATTTGCTTTGATCATCCGGTCTTTTTGCTGCATATCCTTTTTGATTTCGGTGGTATAACCGGCCTGTTGAAATACACCGGATGTTTCTTTCCCTAGGTCTTCGTGTATCTCCGTGAAAATGCTGCCTTTTTCCCTGAGATGTATTTGTCCAAACTCAGCGATCGCTTTATAAAAGACGAGCGGATCGTCATCGGGTACAAAGAGTGCCGTGGCCGGTTCATGTTCCAGTATATTCGGTTTCATCATTTCTTTGTCCTTTACCGGGATATAGGGAGGATTGCTGATGATAATATCAAAGGAAGGCAATTGCTCCCGTTCTTCTTTGTTTAAGAAATCCAGTTGTAAAAAATTGACCGGTGTCCCCAGGTTCTCTGCATTTTTTTTAGCAATCTCCAATGCGTTGACACTGGTATCACAGGCCCATAGTTCCGCCCTGCGGATCCTTCTCTTTAATGCGATAGCGATACAACCGCTGCCGGTGCCAATATCCAGTACCTTCAGCTCATCAACCGGGAATTTGCAATTGGTGATCACCCATTCCACCAGTTCCTCCGTCTCGGGTCGCGGGATCAGTACATTATTATCCACATAGAATCTCAGACCACAGAACCAGGACTCGTTCAATACATATTGTACGGGTTCCTGCTGCAGTAATCGTTCTATAATTTCTTTCACCCTGGTTTCTTCTCCGGATGACAACGGTTCATTTTTATACAACATCCGTTCGGTCTTCTTTGAGCCGGTGATATGTTCCATGATCCAGTCGGTGATTTGCGATGCTTCGCTGTCATCATGGATCGTGCGGAGTTTATTTAAAATATAATAAGTGGTTTCCTGTACTGTCATTGACAATAGACAATTGGCAATATGCAATTGGCAATGCAGCGAAAATACTTCAACAATCTTAGTCCCCTTCAGGAATAGTTATATTTGTGAAATTTTCTTATTGACCATTGGCAACCGATCCGAAATACATGCAACGGTGTCTTGAACTGGCGAAGCTGGGGGCCGGCTATGTTGCGCCCAATCCCATGGTGGGAGCGGTATTGGTATTTGAAGACAGGATCATCGGGGAAGGCTGGCACCGGCAGTATGGAGAGGCCCATGCAGAAGTGAATTGTATCGCTTCCGTGAACGAGGAGAGCAGGTCGTTCATTCCAGTATCCACTCTTTATGTATCACTCGAGCCCTGTGCCCATTTTGGGAAAACACCTCCCTGCACAGACCTCATTATAAAGAATAAGATATCCCGCATTGTTATTGGCTGTAAGGACCCATTTAAGGAAGTGGATGGAAAGGGGATTGAACAACTTCGGTTGGCAGGTGTGGAAGTGGAGATGGCCGACAGGCTATTGCAATACGAATGTAAAGAACTGAACAAACGGTTTTTTACTTTTCATAATGAGCAACGGCCGTATATTATTTTGAAATGGGCGCAGACGGGTGATGGG
>DASYLC010000104.1:0-6933 GCA_036009775.1 Chitinophagaceae bacterium | reverse complement strand
AATTGCAAGCCCTGCCAGCTCCGGGTCGACGATTTTTTCAGGTTTTAAGGGATTTTGATTAAGCAAGACACATAAAGATTGATACAGATCAGGTAATGTGCGCTGAAATTCCTCCGGGTTCTCAAAAAAAGTCTCGATACTAACAGCCCAGAATTCATCGAAATTGGTAAGGGCATATTCGTCAAGAATATGATCTGCGCCTCCTTTCATAGCTCTGAAAACAGTCGTGCCTATTTTTGTAAACCCTTTCAGTCTTTCCATGAATGCCTCATCATGCCTGTCCTGCTCACCCAGGAAAAGATCATAGGAGACCGCATGCGCCATTTCATGCAAACCCACATTCACGGAATCGGCATAATCACTATATCCCTCCAGGAAACTGCTCCAGGAAATATAGATCCCGCTTTTGCTTACATGGCCATAATATGTTTCCTGGTCCACATTCAGCACATACTCTTTCCGGATGATATGAATGACCGGGAAATAATCCATCTGGTAATTGGCAAGACCGAATGTCATTTGGACCGCTGCCCCGCTGACCAATACCGGGATATACTCTTCTTCCACCATGGAATGAAACCGGAATTCCTTTTCCTGCATGAACCGGAGGGTGCGTTCTACGAACCGCTCCTTCATCATTGACGACAATGAATTATAATAAGGATTGTATTTGGCCAGCCATTCATCACAGGGGATCACCCTGTTTGTTTGTCGCACAGGATCCCGTTTATACTGCTTTCTTTTTCCCCTTTCGGTGGTGCGGACCAGTCTTACAAAGAACAGTCCTATAAAAGCCATCAGTAGTAAAATAAAGATCCCATCGTTGCCCGATGATGATTCCCGGCTCGCCTCTTCTTTCAGGTGTTGCTTCACCAGTGAATCAAGACGATATTCGTTGGCATCCCGCAATTGCTGCTGGTACAGCTCAAAACTGTCAACAAGGGTATCCTGCAGCGGCGGTGGCGGCCCTGTTACCCCGGGTATATAAATGGTATCTGGTGGCATTCGGCTGAGCTCGGCTACGAATATAAGCGGCATTGGCAAAAGCCGGCTAAAAGCAGCGAAAATAAAGCCCCCGACGTTATCTTTGCCGCCTGTAGGAAAAGAATGTTTTGGTAGCCGGCAGCATTACTACCACCATAGCTTGTGTTGCCTGTGCTGAGTGAGCGAAGCATCGCACTCTTCATCGTCCCGTAATTCTGCTGAGCTTGCCGAAGCATCAAAAATTGAAACAAATTATACTATGTACAGAACCCATACCTGTGGCGAATTAAGACTGGCAAATAAAGGAACCGGAACTACCCTGGCCGGTTGGGTGCAAACCGTCCGGAAATTTGGCGCCATCACTTTTATAGATCTCCGTGACCGCTACGGCATCACCCAGTTATTATTCGGGGAAGAACTGACCAAACAACTGGATGAAAATCCATTAGGCCGTGAGTTCGTTTTGCAGGCAACCGGAACAGTACAGGAACGCAGCAATAAAAATGCAAATATTCCAACGGGTGATATCGAGATTGCCGTTACCTCTTTTAAGATACTGAACAAGTCAGCCGTACCACCCTTCACCATCCAGGATGATACCGATGGTGGTGAAGACCTCCGGATGAAATACCGTTTCCTCGATCTGCGCCGCAATGCCGTAAGGAAAAACCTGGAACTCCGGTATGCTGTTAACCGCGCTGCAAGAAACTATCTGCACCAGCAGCATTTCATGGATATTGAAACACCGTTCCTGATCAAATCCACTCCCGAAGGTGCCCGTGATTTTGTGGTCCCCTCCCGGATGAACCCCGGACAATTCTACGCCCTGCCGCAATCGCCACAAACCTTTAAACAGTTATTGATGGTAAGCGGCTATGACCGTTATTACCAGGTGGTGAAATGTTTCCGTGATGAGGACCTGCGGGCCGACCGTCAACCCGAATTCACACAGATCGATTGCGAAATGGCTTTCGTGGAGCAGGAAGATATTCTCACTATGTTCGAAGGTATGGTGAAGTCCATTTTCAAAGAAGTAAAAGGGATCGATTACACGGAAACATTGCAGCGGATTACCTGGGAAGATGCCATGTGGAACTATGGTAATGATAAACCCGATATCCGTTTTGAAATGAAGGTATTGAACCTGAAAAAACCTTCTACGGTTTATACTGATAAACAGGACAGTGCCGCTCTGATCAATAACGCAGACTTTAAAGTATTTGATGAAGCGGAGACCGTATTGGCTATCGCTGTTCCGGGTTGCAGCGAATACAGCCGCAAACAAACAGATGAATTGACCGAGTGGGTGAAAAGACCACAGATCGGGATGAAGGGTCTTGTATTCATCAAAGTAAATACCGACGGTACTTATAAAAGCAGCGTTGATAAATTTTATACTGAAGAAAGGCTGAGAGCCATTGCAACGGCGGCAAATGCAAAAGCAGGTGATCTTGTCCTGGTCCTTGCCGGCGCGGAAGAAAGAACAAGAAAGGCGATCAGCGATCTTCGTATGGAAATGGCTACCCGCCTCGGTCTGCGGAAAGACACTGAATTTAAGCTGCTCTGGGTACTGGATTTCCCTTTGTTTGAATATGATGAAGAAGGGAACCGCTGGGTGGCCCGTCACCATCCGTTCACCTCACCCAAGCCAGCGCAAATAGAAACGATGATCAATAACAACCCCGTTATTGAAAATGCAGCTGACTATTTAAAACATCCTTATGCCAATATCAAGGCCAATGCATATGATATGGTATTAAACGGCAACGAGATCGGTGGTGGCTCGATCCGGATCTTCCAGCGGGAGTTGCAGGAGAAAATGTTCGCGGCACTGGGTATGGATAAAGAAGAACAACTGCACAAATTTGGCTTCCTGCTCGGCGCTTTTGAATATGGCGCTCCGCCGCACGGCGGTATCGCTTTCGGATTTGACCGGCTTTGCGCTATTCTCGGTGGCAGCGAAAGCATCCGTGACTTTATCGCTTTCCCGAAGAACAATGCGGGACGGGATGTGATGCTGGATGCACCGGCTACGATCGATGAGAAACAGTTTGAGGAATTGCAGATCAAATTAAATCTCAAAGGATAATGCTATTCTCCTGATTCAGTTCATCCACAATTGGACCAATGCCTGGATTTTTATACCAGGAATAAGCCCGAAGGGCTTAAATTTGAATAACCACCGGTTAACCGGTGGTTAAGACCTAACTACATCTTCACCAACCCCAACGGGGTTGAATTTGAAACTTCCAATAGCTAACTAAACCTACCTGTTATGAGCACATATCGCCAGATATTCTACCAGATCGTTTTCAGTACAAAGAATCGTGATCAACCATTGTCGAAGCAAATGAAACTGAATTATATAAATATATTTCAGGCGTGATCAAAGAACACAACTGTCATTTATACCGGATCAACAGTATGCCGGATCATATCCATATTTTTTCTGATCTGCATCCGTCTGTATGTCTTGCCGATTTTGTAAAGAGTATCAAAGTCTCCATTAGCCTATGGATGAAAGAAACCGGAAAATTTCCTGATTTTTCTGCCTGGCAGGGCGGTTATGGAGCATTTACTTATTCCATAAGGGAAAAAGACATGATCATAGAATACGTTAAAAATCAAAAAGAGCACCATAAAAAAGAGAGTTTCTATGACGAATACAAGCGCTTGTTGATCGAGAATGGAATTGATTTCGATGAAAAATATTTATTATAGATAAATTCAACCCCTCCGGGTTGGCACATAAGTTCTGCATATTAACCCCTGTCTTCGACAAGGGTTAATCAAATTAAAGCCCTTCGGGCTTTCTGTGAAACCAAATTTGAAAATAGGCTTTGGCTAAATCCGGTCATTGCTACAAGGAAGTTGTCACGGGTTTAAACCCGTGGCGAAATAAAACAATAGATTCTGATTATTTTGAAGAAGAATAGTCCTATAACTATTACATACTAAGAATCAAATCAATATTTAAAAACTTCTTTCATCCTGGCCGGAAAGCTTTTTTCTTTCGCCTGCTTGCTTCCGGTTGCTCCCATTACTCAGGGTTACAATGCCTCCTTCTCCTTTCAGGTAGTTTTTGTCTGTTTCACATATTGCGCCAATTATTACGCCAATAATTGCGCCAATAATGGACTGCATAACTAATCCCAAAAAGTTTTGATGTTATTTTTGGCGGGATTTTGTTTTTGGCGGGATTTAGGGGCTATGTTGAGCTCACAAAGCATCCGTCATTTTCCCTGCGATTGTACTTTACGTGCTGAAGAAAAAGGCTTTACAATTTTATCCGCTCCTTTCCCACCCATTCATCCCAATCCTTCCCAAAACCGGTATAATGCACAAAATATTTACCATCCTTCTCCTGCAGCATTTCGCCCGGGTACCATTGACCACTCCATTCTATCGTACATTTTTTCTGATCGTTGGTGAAAATCCTGTCATACATTACCCATTCGTTCCAGGAGTCATCATACCCTGTATAATGGATATAGTGAAAACCGTCCCTTGCCTCTTTGATCACAGCAGGATAATTCTTACCGTGCCACTCTACCTCCACTTCTTTACCAACAGGGTAGTCGGCAAATGCGATCGGTTTTGTTTTTGAAACAGGTACCGTAACAGCAGCCTTATCGCTGTAATGATAGAGTTCGCCGGTAACAGTATTACCGGCATATTTTAGTACCCGTGCCGGTTCAAATTTGTTGTCCTGCTGAACATAGATATATTCAACCTTGGCAGGCTTACCGGCAATGGATTGCACAGCTGACAAATTGAATGAGGAGGCTTCACTGGTATTAAAGAAAGCAGTACCACTTAATTGCTTCTCCCTGTATTTCATCGCATCAAACAATTCACTCTTTACTTCACCCAACGATATCTTGCCATCGGTGTCACGGTCGCAAACACCTGATCCGTTCAAACAATCGATGATCGTCTGGGAAAAGGTCCAGTTCCCCGTTGATACATTGGAGCTTGATGAAGAAGTAAAGACCACCACGTTCTTTCCCCTGGCACCGATCTTTTTTCCTTCTTCCATCAAAGCACCGGAATAACAGCAATCGCCCAGCAACCAAACCTGTTTGCCTTTGAATAAGTCATTAACTTGCTCTGAGACGGTAGCAGCCGCAAAACCATTGCCTGATTCATAATCATAATTGGCAAAACAAACCGGGCCATTCCCTGCCCTTACACCATGGCCGGCATAATAAAAAATGAAGGTGGAACCCGGAGTTGTTTTCTGCAATATTTCTTTCAGCTTCTTATTCATGTTAACCAGTGTAGCTTCCCCATCTTTCAGGTAGATCATATTCGTTTTGCTGATCCCCTTACCTGCCAAAAGATGATACAGCTCTTCATCCTTCCGGTTTGTATTGTCGAAAGAACTCAATGAAGGACTTTGCCATTTTAAGACGCCGCTGATAAAAACATAAGTATTCGCAGGATCAAAGCCTGCTGAAGTTTCTGCGGTGTTCGCTTCTGTTGTATTGGTTCCTGCCGTATTGCTTTTTGATTTGCAGGAAAAAAAACTGGCCGCCAGCAGGAAGCTGAAGATTATTCTTTTCATATCCTGGAGTTTGGTTGGTTACAAAATGATCGCCTAATCAGCCAGCAGTTGCTGAAGAACTGCTGTTACTTTCTCCGCACCGGGCAGCATCGCCTGCTCCAATCCCATATTCATGGCCACAGCCGGTACATTCAATGCACCCAAAACTTCAACAGGTGCATCCAGCGATTGAAAACATTTTTTTGATATCCTTCCCGCCAGCGCTTCCGCGAAAGAATTATTCTGTTGCTCTTCGGTCAGGACAAGACATTTCCCATGCGCTTTCACTCTTTCAAATACCAGTGCTTCATCCAGCGGGTACAGCGTACGCAGATCAATGATCTCCACACGTCCTGTAAAATTCTTTGCTGCTGTTTTAGCCCAGTACACGCCCATTCCATAGGTAACGATAACACAGGATTCTCCGTTAGTGATTTTCCCCTCATCCGCTTTCACCACAATATTTGCTTTGCCAAAAGGAAGTATATAATCGCCGGAAGGTTCGGGGGTCTTGGCCTCTTCTGTTCCCGGGACCTTACTCCAGTAAAGTCCTTTATGCTCCAGCATCACCACGGGGTTAGGGTCATAGTAGGCTGCTTTCATCAATCCTTTCATATCCGCGGCATTGGAAGGATACGCCACTTTGATCCCTTTAATAGAAAGCACCGTCGTTTCCACGCTGCCGCTATGGTAGGGTCCGCCACCACCATAGGCGCCCACAGGAACCCGCAATATCATCGGGACAGGAAATTTACCGCAACTCAGGTAACAGCTTTTTGATACTTCGGTTACCAGTTGATTAAAACCCGGGTAGATATAATCGGCAAACTGAACTTCGACGATGGGCTTCAGGCCTACGGCACTCATACCAATGGTTGAGCCTACCACATAGGCTTCCTGGATAGCGGTGTTGAACACGCGGTGCTCACCAAACTGTTCAGCCAGCGTAGCCGCTTCACGGAATACACCTCCTAATCTTTTTCCTACATCCTGTCCATACAATATCGCTTCGGGATGTTGCTCCATGATCTCCCTGATCGCAAATAAAGCCGCATCGACCATGATCACTTTTTCCGCGCCGGCCGGTGAACGTATTCCTTTTTCTTCATTGATCGCAGTGGGTGCAAACACATGATCTTCCACCGTTGCAGGATCGGGCTCAGGAGCTGCGACCGCTTTTGCAAAATCAGCTGCTACCAGTTCAGCCGCTTCTTTTTCTATTTGTTGAAGTTCATTTTCAGGAACTCCTCTTTCCAATAACTTCTTTCGCAACTTTGGATTCGGATCATGCGCTGTATGCTTTGACCAGTCTTCATCAGTGCGATAAAACTCTTTCCGCACCCCGCTGGTATGATGACCTAATAAAGGAACCTGCGCATGTACCAGGTAAGGTTTTCTTTCTT
>DASYLC010000103.1:0-4265 GCA_036009775.1 Chitinophagaceae bacterium | reverse complement strand
GATACTACCCATGAAGACCTCAAAGCTATACTCTGGAAAAATCCTAACGAGATCCCCGGGAATGGTATTGACGATGACAAGAATGGTTATGTTGACGATATCTATGGCTGGAATTTCCTCGGTGGCCGTGATGGTAATAATGTTGAACAGGATTCTTACGAAGCCGCCCGTGTTTATCATAAGTTCAAGGATAAGTACGAAGGAAAAGAGATCGATCCTTCCCAGCTCAGCAAGGAAGAAGCATTTGAATATACTTCCTGGAAACGTTCAGAAAAAGAAGTGGTGGGTGATACCAAGAGCAGCAGCCTGGAACTGGTATTCCTGAAAAAAGCATATACCAGCTGCCTGAAAAGTGACAGCATCCTGCGTAAAGCTATGCAGAAAGAAAAATTCACCGGGAAGGAACTGGGTGACTTTAACCCGACGGAAGTGGATGTAAAAAAAGCAAAGAACAGTTTGTTCAGCCTTATGTCCGGTAACGATGCATTGGAAACCACTAACGACGAATTCCTCGAAGGTTTTGGCGACTATGTGAGCGGGGAAGAGAAAAAAGCAGAAGCGGGAAACACACCTCCTAAAAAATACAGGGCGGATATCGTAAAAGATAATTACGACGATTTCAATGATAAGTTCTATGGCAATCCCAATGTGATGGTAAGCAATAAATCTGCTTTACACGGCACCCACGTTTCCGGCATCATTGCTGCATCCCGCAACAATGGTAAAGGAATGGATGGTGTAGCCGATAATGTACGTATCATGTCACTGAGAGCCGTACCGGACGGAGATGAACACGATAAGGACATTGCATTGGCGATCCGTTACGCAGCCGACAACGGCGCACAGGTCATCAATATGAGCTTTGGTAAAGGGTTCTCCCCCGAAAAGAAATGGGTGGATGAAGCGGTAAAATATGCGGAAAGCAAGGGCGTATTACTGGTGCACGCTGCCGGTAATGATGCAAAGAATATCGATAGTACTTTCAATTACCCTACTCCTGTTACACTGGATAATACAAGACCGGGTAACTGGATCACGGTAGGCGCCAGCGGCGATCCGAAATCGGGTGGTGTCACCGCCAGTTTTTCCAATTATGGGAAAAAAGAAGTGGATGTATTTGCACCCGGTGTAAAGATCTACTCCACGGTTCCCGGCGGAAACACTTACCAGAACCTGCAGGGTACCAGCATGGCTTCCCCTGTGGTAGCGGGCCTGGCTGCATTTATCCTGGAATACTATCCTAATCTCAGCCCTGCGCAGGTGAAGATGGTGATCGAGAAATCATCTGCACAACTGAAAGAAAAAGTAAAGAATCCTGAAACAGGGGAAATGGTGCCTCTTTCGGATATCAGTAAAGCGGGTGGTGTAGTGAATGCGTATGAAGCTATCAAACTGGCTTCAACACTCAAAGGCGAGAGAAAAGCAGCCCCTGCCAAGCCTGTAAAATCAACTGTTAAACCAAAAGTGAACGGTTAAGGATATAATTCACTCAAATCATCTGAACCCCGTATCGCCTGACGATGCGGGGTTTATTTTTTGCCTTCAAATATGCCAGGAGTTGACAAACAGAAGATCATTACGATCACCCTGACCCCGGCTAAAAAAATGATTTCTAAGTCTATTCATGATTGATTTCCTGTTTCTCCGGCACGAAACCGCCCTAAAAAACAAGCGGGCCTGTCAGAAATCTTAAGTAATTTTCAGCTTCTTCTTTATTAAATCAAGAAAATGAAAAAAGGTTTTTATTGCGTTCCTCTTGTAATGCTGGTCGTATTTGCCGCCTGTAAAGACAAGTCCGGTGAAGAGCAGAAAGAAATTCCGGCGATAGTAACACCGGCCGTCACCAATACACAAAATCCGGCGCCTGCTTCCCCGGCACCTGTTGTTATTCAACCAGGTCCATCCACAACAATAAATATACCGGCACCCGCCACAACAACTGCGGCTGCTACAGGGTTGAATCCCGCTCATGGGCAACCCGGTCATCGCTGTGAGATACCCGTTGGCGCACCATTGAGCTCTGCTCCGTCCTTGAAAGGGGCAAACCCGGTCGTAACAACTACTACTGCACCTGCACAGCAAACGGTTACCATACCCACAACTCCTGTTAAAGTAGCTGCCGGTATGAACCCCGCTCATGGCGAACCCGGACACCGTTGCGATATAGCCGTTGGTGCACCGCTGAACAGCCCGCCTGCCACAGCTAAACCAACAGGAGCCAATACACCAATATCAATAGCCCCTGAAGCAAGAAAACAGTAACCTTCACATTTATTTATAAACTATTCGTATATGCCCCGCCCCGACCTCAATCGTGTACCTGAATGGTACCATCGTTATATCAACCAGGTAAAGGATAGCAACCTGATGAATGCCATGGAGACACAAACCGCTTCCTTTATTAAATACATGAAGAAAATTCCCGTTGAAAAAAGGAATTACCGTTATGCAAAAGGAAAGTGGACCATCAAAGAAATGCTGCAGCATATCATCGATGCCGAAAGGATATTTGCCTACAGGGCTCTCTGCTTTGCCCGTAAAGATGCCACCCCACTCCCGGGTTTTGATGAAAATGAGTATGCATATAATTCAAAAGCTGTGAAACGGGACTGGGATGAAATGATCGAAGAATTCAAAGCTCTCCGCAAAGCCAATGAATTCCTGTTCGGTTCTTTTGATAAACAACAACTGGATGCTACCGGTATTGCCAGCGGCAATCCTGTGTATGTATCAGCGATAGGTTTCATTATGGTCGGCCATATCACCCATCATGTGAATGTGCTGAACGAAAGATATCTTTAGTTTATGGTTGGCATGTTAACACGGGTACCTGCTTTCTTCTCCTATTCACTTATCGGGTCTTTATTCGGAAAAAATGAACAATATCAGAACAGTTTCAATATTTAATAAGAACGCCCCTCTATTGAGGGGCGTTCTTATTAAATATAGTCGCGATCTTTCTTAGAAGCCTTTTTTAACGGGTTCTTCACCTGTTTTTGCTTTTACCAGGTTTTGCTGACCGATCATATCGTTCATTACTTTGATGGCCTGGTCAAGGTAGATATCTTCTGTCAATCCCTTGATCCATTGTGCAAAGCGCTCCTGCTTGTTCTTATCGTTCTCCCAGCGGTTCTCTTCTTTGGGGAGAGCTGTAACATTCAGCGCCTCTTTCAATTTCATCAAAGATTCAAGTTGCTTGATCGTTGTCCTGATCGTTTTTTGTTCAGTACGGTATTTATCCAGTTGTAATGAGTACTGTTTGTCGTTTTGTTTTGACAACCATTCACTGCTTTCCTTGATCAGTTTAAAGGAAGGATCATTTTCCAGGCGCTGGCTGGCCAGGTTCTGGATCGTTTTCAGGTCATACCCTGAAGTCCAGTTCGTATACGTAGCTTTATTGATCTCATCCCAGGGTAAAGCATCGGGATCATCTTTCTCTCTCACTTTCAGGTGCTCGAGATTATCCGGTAAAACGATATCGGAATACACTCCTTTCAACTGGGTAGAACCGCCATTGATACGGTAGAATTTCTGGAGGGTCAGTTTGACCGTTCCAAGATCCGAGTTAGACATCGAGAACCCGTTCTCATCGAGACCGATATTACGTTGCACTGTTCCTTTACCATATGTAGAGGTACTTCCGATGATCACACCGCGGTTATAATCCTGGATAGCAGCGGCAAATATTTCAGACGCTGAGGCGCTGAATTCATTGACCATTACCGCCAGGGGCCCGGTATATAAAACATTCTTGTCCTTGTCCTTTAATACACTGGGTTTGTTATCCCTGTCCTTTACCTGTACGATCGGGCCTTCTTCAATGAACAGGCCGGCCATCTGCACCACATCGTACAAAGAACCACCGCCGTTGTTGCGCAGATCGATCACGATACCATCCACTTTCTCTTCCTTCAATTTCATCACTTCTTTGGCCACATCCACGTAACTACGTGCGCCATTGGGGTCTTCAAAATTTGCGTAGAATTCAGGGAGGAATATATACCCGATCTTGGAGCCGCCATTCTTCACAATAGCACTGCGGGCAAATGCTTCATCCTGGACTATTTTATCGCGGATCAGGGTTACAATTTTTATAGACCCATCGGGCTTTTTGATCGTAAGCCGGACTTCAGTTCCTTTCTTGCCACGGATCACTTTTACAGCGTCCGTTACCACATACCCTGTCAGGTCGGTAGGCTCTTCCTTTCCCTGGCCTACTTTCATGATGATATCACCGGGCTGAATATCGCCTGATTTGGAAGCCG
>DASYLC010000102.1:0-10071 GCA_036009775.1 Chitinophagaceae bacterium | reverse complement strand
CCGGGAGGCCTATGTAAAAACGATCCGTGATTTTTATAAAAAGGACTATGATGCTTCCGATATCCGGACAGGGATCGTAGCCGCCGTATCGGTACGCGTGGTAGAACCGGTGTTTGAAAGCCAGACCAAGACCAAACTGGGATCGCAGTTCGTGGAAGAAGGCGGGCAGAGCATGCGCCAGTTCATCGGGGATTTTTTAGCGAAAGAACTGGATAATTATCTCCACAAGAACCCGGTGCTGGCCGATTCATTGAAAAAAAGGATCGAGCAAAGTGAAAGGGAAAGAAAGGAACTGGCCGGTATCAAAAAACTGGCGAATGAAAGGGCCAAGAAAGCCAACCTGCATAATAAGAAGTTGCGTGATTGCCGCTACCACCTGAACGATGAACCGCCTTCCAAAAACAAAGAAGAGTTTGTAGCGAAGCAAAGCGAGACAACGATCTTTATCACTGAAGGTGATAGTGCCAGTGGTTCCATCACCAAGTCAAGGAATGTAGAAACACAGGCGGTGTTCAGTCTCCGTGGTAAGCCGCTCAACTGTTATGGACTGACCAAAAAGGTGGTGTATGAGAATGAAGAGTTCAATCTCCTGCAGCACGCCTTGAATATAGAGGAAGGGATGGAGGGATTGCGTTTCAATAATATCGTGATCGCCACCGATGCCGACGTGGATGGAATGCATATCCGTTTGCTGCTGATGACATTTTTCCTGCAATTCTTTCCTGACCTCGTCAAACACGAGAAGATATATGTGCTCGAAACACCATTATTCCGTGTGCGAAACAAACAGGAAACGATCTATTGTTTTGACGAGACGGAGAAACAGGCGGCCATAAAGAAGCTGGGGAGCAAACCCGAGATCACCCGGTTCAAAGGTTTGGGAGAGATAAGCCCGGATGAGTTTGCCCAGTTCATCGGCGCGGATATGCGCAAACAGCTGATGCGCCTGGCGCAGGGTGATCATATCCAGCAGTTACTGGAATATTATATGGGAAAGAATACACCGGACAGGCAGGAATTCATTATTAATAATTTGAAAGTGGAACTGGATGCGCCGGTGGATGCTAGTTAAAAGATAATAGATAATAGTTTCCGTGCTATGCGGAGATCGTTTATAGGTTTAATAGTTTCTAAAACTTTTAGTTGTTATCTGTTAACTTTTATCTTCTTAAATATCGCACAACCAAAAATAATAGTTTAACTATGATACATATTGTTTTCAATGAGAGTGAAATTGACCTGATGAAACAGGTGATCGCTATGGACGAAACCATTCAGGGCGATGTGGTACAAATAAGGGATGATTTTGCCGTTGGCCCCCTGCAGGGTATCGATACCGGAGAAGGCTGGCAGGTAAGGCTGGACTGGTGGAAGGGGCAATCGGCGGGTTCGCCTTACGGTGAAACGCTGGCCGGAAGTTTTGATGACCGGGAAACCGTGAAGGAACTGAAAGCCAGGCTGGAGGAAAACCCGGAAGAAGAATTGTGGATATGGATGGGCCAGAACCAGCATGATGTAACAGGGTATTACTGGCTGATGCCGCAGTTCAGGGAATACCAGGGTCGTATCATGATCCTGTATCTCAATAATCTTCCGTTTATCAATGAGAAAGGGCAGATATTTTATCCTTCCTGGCTGCATGAGATACAGCCCAAAGAATTTTTAAAAGCCAAAAAACTGGCGAGACCGATCACCCTGAGTGAATTCGAGATCGACCCGGATGAATGGAGAAAGATCGCTGAAGAGAATGCGATGGTGAGGATACTGGAAGGAGGAAAAAAGATAGCGGGTAAGGAAGAGAGCTTTTATGATAACGATATACTGCGGAACCTGACAGCCGAGTGGCAGAAAGCAACCCGTGTGCTGAGCAATACCCTGCATCGTATGAAAATAAAGACCGGTGATCTTTTCCTGATGCGCCGGATGAAACACCTGGTCAATGAAGGCCGGATCGAAATGACAGGAGATATGGATAAAAGCTGGAAGGATTTTGATGTGAAACTGGCAGGTGCGAAGCAGGCAGAGAACACGGCGGCAGAAGAAGCAATCAATTAACATGAAAAATATCCTGAAGCTGGAAGAAGCGTCTATGGCCGGGTTGAGTATATACATGCTGATCTCCCTGCATGCTGACTGGTGGTGGTATCCATTGCTTGTCTTTGGGCCGGATATCAGTATGCTGGGCTACCTGGCCGGGAACAGAACAGGAACAGTCTTCTATAATATTTTTCATCACAAAGCCCTGGCGCTTGGTGTTTTTGTCGCCGGCCTGCTTTTACCCAATTTGCTATTGGAGATGACAGGGATCGTTTTGTTTGGCCATTCTTCCATGGACAGGGTGTTTGGTTACGGGTTGAAGACCGGACAGGGATTTAAATACACACATTTAGGGATGATTGGAAAGAAATAGAATACGAAAGGATTAATATATCGCCCCGATGGGGCTATCTGAATGTTCGTTTGATGAGGATGATTTGATCGTATACAGCTCCGTAGGAGCGACATATCAGTAGCAGAAGAAGGATGAGCTGGTCAAATACAGCTCCGTAGGAGCGACATATCAGTAGAAGCAGAAGAAAGATGAGCTGATCAAATACAGCTCCGTAGGAGCGACATATCAGTAGCAGAAGAAAGATGAGCTGGTCAAATACAGCTCCGTAGGAGCGACATATCAGTAGAAGCAGAAGAACGATGAGCTGATCATATAAGCTCCGTAAGAGCGACATATCAGTAGCTTGTTCAGAACCCCGTAAGGGTGATATATAATAAATAAAACATGCCAAATACCTATTCACAGCTCTATATCCAGATCGTGTTTGCGGTTCAGGGGAGACAATGTTTTATCAAAGAATCTTTTCGGGATGAACTGCAAAAATATATTTCAGGGATCATCGCTGAAAAGAAACAAAAACTGTACGCTATTTACTGCATGCCTGATCATACACATATTTTAGTCAGCATGAAACCCAACCTTGCAATCTCAGACCTTGCAAGGGACGTAAGGCCGATTCGTCCACATTTATTAAAAACAAAAAATTTGTAAATGATTCTTTTAGTTGGCAGGAAGGGTTTGGAGCATTTTCATATCATAAATCACAGGCAAAAAGTGTTGTTGATTATATCCTTAATCAACCCGATCATCACAGGAAAACAAGTTTCAGGGAAGAATACCTGGGCTTTTTGAATGAATACGAAATTGAATTCGACGAAAAATATTTATTTGAATTTTACGATTAATTAATTATGAGCGCCGCAAAGAATAAAATAGCCGAAGTCCAGAATAATGACAGTGGTCTGCATGGCCAGTATAAGACATGGTTTCTTGACTATGCATCTTATGTGATCCTTGAACGGGCGGTACCAGCCATTGAAGATGGTCTGAAACCCGTGCAACGCCGCATTTTACATGCCATGAAGGAAATGGATGATGGTCGTTATAACAAAGTGGCCAATATCATCGGGCAGGCGATGCAATACCACCCCCACGGGGATGCGAGCATCGGCGATGCGCTGGTCAATATGGGGCAAAAGGACCTGCTGATCGATACACAGGGTAACTGGGGTGATGTACGCACCGGTGATGACGCGGCAGCACCGCGTTATATCGAAGCAAGATTGAGCAGGTTTGCGCTGGATGTTGCCTTTAATAATAAAACAACGGAATGGCAGCTCAGTTATGATGGAAGAAAGAACGAGCCGGTGACCCTGCCGATGAAATTTCCTTTGTTACTGGCCCAGGGTGCTGATGGTATTGCTGTCGGTCTTTCTACAAAGATATTGCCTCATAATTTTGTCGAACTGATCGATGCGGCTGTTAAACACCTGAGAGGCAAACGGTTTGAATTATATCCTGATTTTCTTACGGGGGGTATGATCGATATCGCGGATTATAACCAGGGTAAAAGAGGGGGGAAGGTCAAAGTCAGAGCGCATATCGAAGAAGTAGATAAAAAAACACTGGCCATCAAAAGCGTTCCTTATAGTGTAACGACGAGTCAATTGATGGAATCCATTGTCAAAGCAAACGACCAGGGAAAGATCAAGATCAAAAAAGTTACCGATAATACTGCAGCAGACGTAGAGATACAGGTTGACCTGGCGCCGGGCATCTCTCCTGATATTACGATCGATGCGTTGTACAAGTTCACCGATTGCGAGATATCCATTTCGCCCAATGCCTGTGTGATCACGGAGATGAAGCCGCAATTCCTGGGTGTGCAGGAGTTGCTGAAACTATCCGTGGACAAGACCAAGGACCTGCTGGAGAAAGAACTCAATATCAAACTGAACGAATTACAGGAAAAATGGCATTACACCTCACTCGAAAAAATATTCTTCGAAGAAAAAATATACAAGGAACTCGAAAAAAAGCACGAGACCTGGGATAAGGTACTGGAAGCGATCGACAAGGCTTTTGTTCCTTTCAAAAAACAACTGAAAAGGGCGATCACCCGTGAAGATATCATCAAGCTGACGGAAAAGCCCGTACGCCGCATTTATAAACTTGATATCGAAGACCTGAACAACCAGATAAAAGGCTTAGAGGCTGAGATCAAACAGGTGAAACATGACCTGAACAATCTGGTGGATTATACGGTGGCTTATTATGAGAACCTGCTAAAAAAATATGGCAAGGGGAGAGAACGAAAAACAGAGATCAAACAGTTTGAAGTGATCGAAGCCAAGAATGTGGCGATCGCCAATACAAGATTATATGTGAACCGCGATGAAGGGTTTATCGGTACCGGGCTGAAGAAAGATGAATTCCTTTTCGAATGCTCTGATCTTGACGATATTATTGTCTTTAGCAAGACAGGTGTGATGAAGGTCGTAAAGGTATCCGACAAGGCTTTTATTGGTAAGGGGATCATGCATGTTGCGGTATTCCAGAAAAATGATGAACGTACCACGTATAACATGATCTATATGGATGGTGACTCAGGAAAAAGTTTTGCCAAGCGCTTCAATGTTACCGGCGTTACGAGAGATAAAGAATATTTCCTGGCAAAGGAAAATGAGAGAAGCAAAGTGCATTACCTGAGTGTGAATCCTAATGCCGAAGCTGAGGTCGTCCGGATCATATTAACGCCGGGCTGCAAAGCGCACAAGAAAGAATTTGAATACAATTTTGCCGAACTCGAGATAACGGGCAGGGGAAGCAAAGGCATTACAGTAACGAAATATCCCATCAAGGCGGATGGAGTGAGGCTCAAGGAAGCGGGGAAATCGACTATCGCCGGTAAAAAGTTGTGGTATGACGACCAGTTTGGAAGATTGAATACGGATGAGAAAGGCGAATACCTCGGTATGTTTGGCGGAGAAGATAAAATCCTCGTTGTGTATAATGATGGATATTACGAGATCACCGACCAGGAACTGGTGCAAAAACTGGATTCGGAAAAACTGATCTTCATTGAAAAATTCAATCCCGCCAGGATCCTGACTGCTGTGTACGTGGATATGAAGACCAAACAGTTCATGGCCAAACGATTTAAAGTGGAGACCACGACATTGAAAACCAAATTCCTTTTTATCAAGGAAGGCGATGGTAATTATGTAGAAGCGGTGACCACGATGGAAGAACCCGTGCTGGCAATGCAACAGGGCAGGGGAGCGCAGATCCGGAAAGGAAAACTGAAGCTCGCTAAGATCGCGGAAGTGACGGGTTACAGAACGGTAGGTACTAAACTGGCAGACTTCAGCAAGTCAACAGAAATGGAATGGGTAAAAGGTAAAGAAGGCAACCAGGTGGAATTGTTTGAATAAACAGCTCATCGCCGGTATTTCAATATGATCACTTTAGCGGTTTCGCTCTTTTCTTGAAACGGATCGTCGCATTTTTTTGCATACTGCTCGACACACGGATCTCGTGTCTTATTTTGCCGTCGATGATCACCATCAGGGCGGTATTGGGCGGGATCAATCCCAGGTTCTCGGCAAACATGGATACTTCGTTGTTCTCCGCCAGGCTGTCGAGTGCAAGGGTCATCCGGATAGACTTATGGGTCAGTTTCTGGTTATTCAGGATGAGTTTTTTATTAAAGAACACGGAAATGATATCGCCGTCTATTTCGCCATTATCATATACATCCACTTTCAGGGTATCGGAATCCACTTCCAGTTCATTGATGACAACATTCTCCCGTTTGGTGAACTCGCTTTCAGTTACGTAATTGATGATCTTACGGTCGATCACCGTCAGGCCAACCAGGGTATCAACCGATGTTGGTTTCCAGACCTGGTAATTCTCTTTGTATTCGCTGATGGCTTTTAATACCGAATCCTTCTTGCTGATATCGGCATTGAAATGAAGATTGAAACCTATTGACGGACACATATTCCTGTAATCGGGCAAACCAATGAAGGAGCCTACGAGATCCGAACCCGCCTGTGCCACTCTCAGGGTAGCCCGCAGGTTCATCATGCAATCCACTTCGAGGTTCACGACAGAACCATGATAAACAATGGGGACATCGTACAGGTTCAACTCCCGGGTGGCAGCATTATAATTCCCTTTTACTTCAAGGCTCCGGTACGTATCCCTGAAATAATAATTCAGAACGCCTTTTACAGAGGATTTCTCGGGTTGAAGGATCAGTTCGACCAGGTAATTATTGGTTGAATTATTTATTTTGACATTGGCATCGCCATACCAGTAACCAAACACCGATTGGGATTGGGAATAGAACGAACTGCACAACAAGGCTATAACCAGTATTTTTCGCATGAAGTCGTAATATCGGCAAAAACCGCTCCACGGTGAAACGAAGTTTTACACAGACCTGCCTGCTGTCAGGCAGGTTATTTCAGGAAACGTTTCATTTCTCTTTGCACATCTTTTTGTTTGATGCTTTCCCGTTTATCATGTAGTTTTTTCCCTTTGGCCAGCCCGATCTCAATTTTTGCTAATCTTTCTTTAAAATAGATGCGGAGCGGAACCAGGGTATAACCTTTTTCTTTTAGTTTGGCCTCGATCTTCCTGATCTCTCTTTTTTCCAGCAGCAGTTTCCTGTCCCGTACAGGATCGTGGTTATTGACCGTGCCATGTGTATATTCCGCTATATGCAATGATTTTAACCAGAGCTCACCTTTGTGGATCTGGCAGTAGCTGTCGTTGAAACTGGCACGGCCATCCCGCAATGATTTTACCTCCG
The DNA here is from genome assembly GCA_036009775.1 of Chitinophagaceae bacterium. Classification (GTDB taxonomy): domain Bacteria; phylum Bacteroidota; class Bacteroidia; order Chitinophagales; family Chitinophagaceae; genus JJ008. The sequence continues at coordinate 2,917 of DASYLC010000102.1, read as the reverse complement.
TGCCAAGCAATACCATGCCTGCTTCATATTTGGCATCGATGAAGTATTCGTGGTAGACGGAGCGGTTTTTGATTTCTTCGGCCTTACTCATTATAATTTAAAGTAACAAACTTATAACCTTTTTGATCGTAAACACCCAACAGGAAAGTTCTGTTGTCTTTTAGGGGAAACTGTTGTTGGCCACAAGATCGTTGATGGCAAAATCATTTAATAGCCGATCCGGGAATGTTGTTGGGATCATGTCGTATATCAGTTCCTGAAAAGTTGGAGGACCGTTGACAGCTTTTCTTTTAATTCTTTTCTCGGGACGATAAAATCCAGGAACCCATGTTCCAAGATGAATTCACTGCGCTGGAATCCTTCGGGCAGGTCTTTTTTGATCGTCTCCTTGATCACCCTCGGACCCGCAAATCCAATAAGTGCCCCGGGCTCCGCGATATTCAGATCACCTAACATACCAAATGAAGCAGAGATACCCCCGAAGGTCGGGTCGGTCAATAAGGAGATATAAGGAAGCTTTGCATCGCTGAGCTGTGAAAGCTTGCCACTTGTTTTTGCCAACTGTAAAAGAGAGAAAGCGCTTTCCATCATCCGGGCACCACCACTTTTACTGATCACCATATAGGGGATCTTGTTGAGGATACAATAATCAACGGCGCGGGAGAATTTTTCACCCATCACGCTGCCCAGCGAACCACCGATAAATTCAAAATCCATACAGGCGATCACCAGGTCATTCCCGTTCACTTTGCCAACACCCACACGTATCGAATCTTTCAGGTCCGTTTTGCTCCAGATATCTTCCAGTCTTTTCTGGTAAGGTTTCAGGTCGGTAAATCCCAGGAAATCCTTGCTCCGGATATTCTCGAAGAGTTCGGTGAATTCATTATTGTCAAAGAGGATCTCGAAATAATCGCTGCTGTTGATACGGTGATGAAAACTGCATTTGGGGCAAACAAATAAATGCTCCCGTAATTCCGTAACGGTGCAGATAAAATTGCAGTCAGGACATTTTACCCAGAGCCCTTCAGGAGTTTCTTTTTTCTCAGAGGTCTTGGTATTGATCCCTTTTTTGATGCGTTTGAACCAACTGCTCTTCGTTTCTTCCGTTTTTCCTTCTTCGCCTGCGAGGTTGGCATCAAAATCTTCGAATTGTTTGGCCATAACCGAATGTTAAAACACAAAAATAAGGTTTTGTGAGTATTGTTTATGGTTTATAGTCTGTGGTTTATGGTTGTTTACAGCATACACAGCCGTATGAATTCCCCAATGAACTTTATGCCGGCTTTAATTGAGTCCAGGCAAACAATCGGAAGTTTACACTTTCAACAACAATAAACCATAAACCATAAACTACTTCTTCAACGTTGTTTCAAATAATTTAAATATTCGTTTATACTCATCCGTCCAACTACTCGGTTCTACAAAACCATGGTCTTCCATCGGGTAGCTGGCAAGTTCCCAATTATCTTTTCCCAGTTCGATCAGCCGCTGTGCCAGTTTCACCGCATCCTGGTAATGGACGTTCACATCAACCATGCCATGACAGATCAGCAAATGACCTTTTAGTCCTTCGGCAAAATAATAAGGCGAACTTTTCCTGTAGGCGAGACTGTCATTGAATGGCTCATTCAGAATATTGGATGTGTAGCCATGATTATAGTTGGCCCAGTCGGTAACCGGTCGCAATGCGGCTCCTGCAGCATATACATCCGGTTCATTGAACAATCCCATCAGTGTGATAAAACCACCGTAAGAACCGCCGTACACACCGATCCTTTTTGGATCCACCCCGAATTGCGACACTAAATATTTTGCCGCATCGGTATTGTCATCGAGGTCTTTTCCGCCCATAAAACGATAGATGCCGGTTCTCCAATCCCTTCCATAACCGGCGCTGCCCCGGTAATCGATATCTATTACATAGTAGCCATTATCGGCAAGCAGGTTGTTGAACATGTATTCGCGGAAATAAGAGCTCCACCACTTGTGTGCATTTTGCAAATAGCCGGCACCGTGTACAAATATCACGGCTGGTTTTGTGGGATGGGGATTGGCCGGTTTATAAATGCGTGCATATACATTGGCTCCGTCTCTTGCCTTGAAACTGGTCAGTTCAGGGTCTCTCCAGGGATAGGCTTTGAATTCATCCGTTTGTGCTTTACTGGTGATCTGTTCTGCTTTTCCACCCGGTTTGTTTTCCTGCAGGTATAATTCCCAGGGTGTATTAGAATAGGAGTAGAGGACCGCCAGGTTTTTTTCATCCGGTGATACCGTGACCTGGTTGGCCCCGTTCATTGTAGTGATCTTTTCCTTCTTACCATCGGCAATGGTTAAACGATAAAAATGCTGCTCACCCGGGTGCACTTCATTGGTGATGATATAGAAATATTTTTTATCTCTTGAAAGCTGGGCCTGCTGTACCTCGTACTGGCCCGATGTAAGCGTTTTCTTTTGCCCGGTAAGCACATTGACAGTATATAAATGCGAATACCCGGATACTTCAGAGCGATACCAGAAATTATTTTCATCGACCCAGCCGGTATTCCCGCTTCCAAAACCGCCCGTACCCGGACCACCTACCCAGGCTTCATCTCTCTGGCGATCGAGCAGTTTTAATTTGCCGCTTGCTGTATCCCATAACATCAGCCAGCGGTCCTTATTGTCCAGGGAGCGGATCTCGACCACCGCATTGGTGCCGGCAGGAGACCAGTTGGGTGTTAAAATTGTAACAGGACGGTTAGATGGTTTCTTCTTTTTTTCCTCCCATTGTTTGGGATAGTCTTTTGCAAAATCCGGAAAGTCCTGTATCCCGGGAATGGAGTCTGTTTTAAAAATATAAACAGTGTCCTTTATCCTGTCATAAATAAAAGATTCCCAACTGCCCTGTTGCGCACCCACTTTTGTTCTTCCTGGT
>DASYLC010000101.1:0-5887 GCA_036009775.1 Chitinophagaceae bacterium | reverse complement strand
CGAATACAGCGATACAAAGCGGGATGCATGAAAAACTGGTACCCTTTTATTTTTTTGAAACACCACAAAGAGATATCCTGCATGACGACCATCTGCTGACTAGCGAAGATTGGACCTCTTCCATCCGTTTGAAAAGGCTTTTTTCAGGAATCAATAAAAAAAATATCGTGGTCATGATCTACAGCGATGCAGGAGCTTTGAAAAACAATTATGATCCTGACCGCGTCAGCAGAACTCTTGCATTCATTGATCAATTGCATCACCTGGCCGCTTATATCGTATGGGTGAATCCCGCCCCGGAGAATAGGTGGCCGGGCACCAATGCGGAGCCGATAAGTCTTGGTATCCCGATGTACGAAACGGAAAGAAGCGCAGTGGTAACTGCTATCTCTGTTCTAAAAGGAAAAGCGCCTGTATCGACATAAAACAACGCAAATGTTACCCGCCAGCCCGGCACATATAAAACTAAGCGCTGACTCGGCCAGTAAACTGGACCGCTTTTACCTGCGTTATTGTACTGGTGAAAATGCGGAGAACTATGGGTTAAGTCATATTGTGTTCGCCTGCCACGCATCATTCCCCTTATTATTATCTCCGGAACTGCTCAACCTGACCTGGCTGAATTTCAAGACCTATTCGTCGGGAAATGCTTCATCGAATACGATCGAGCGGGAAGTGGTCAGCGATTTTCTATTATCGCCGCTTGTAAGACAGGTCGCCGCCAAACAATATGAAGTGATCCCGGATATCCGCAATTACCTGCTCTACCTGCTTAAAGATGCAACCTGGTTTTCATTATATGGTATCGGACCTTTTGGAGATACGCGTTTACGTGAACTCGCAGAGTTCCTCCATGGTTATCTCAACCAGAAAAAGATCAAACAAGCGAACGATGATATGATGTTCCGGCAGGTCAACCGCTGGACCGCCCTTTCTTATCTTGAACCGGACAAATTAACTGCTTCGATCGCCGCTGCTTTCAGGCAAACACTGGATAAAGCAAACCCCGTCAATAACGAACACGAACAATTCCGGATCAATATGCTGGTCAACCGGTTTGGCAACCAGTTAGAATCCGGTATCCTGGATACAAAAGCCGAAGGGAAACAAGCATTTATCAATCTCCAGCTGTACAGCAATGCGACCCATGCTCAGCAGTTTGGACGCACCGATATTGCTGACGGGCTTTTGCTTCAGCTGGATAATGCTTTTATCGATCCGGAGAACATCGATAAGAATTCACTTATCCAATTACCCATCCGGAAAAAAATAGGCGAACGACTGAAACGAAAAAAGAACAATACCCGGAAAGTTCACTCACTGCTGATCAATACAGGGAACGATTCGCATCCCATACAGGAAGTAAGGGTAAAAGAAATGTTGCAGGGGATCAACGGTCCCCGGTTTGATACCAAAAACGTTCAGACATTCCCGCAGGACTCAGCGCCCGATAAGAACGCGATATTGGGATCTATCGAAGCCACGATCCATGCGATGGATCCGGAAGACAGCTGCTTTATTTATTTTAACGGTCAAAGCAGTTTTAGTGAAGAGGGAGAGTGCGGTGTCCGCGTACGATCACATCGCGAAAACGAATTGCTTACTAAATCCGACCTTTCAGACATCATCCGGGCTTCCAAAAAGAGCCTTTCCCAACAGGTACTGGTGGTTTTGGACATCAACAGTATATCCAATGAAGACTGGATGACAGATGACCTGGTAATTCTGAATGCGATCCGCGATACAGAAGAGTTCTCTGAAAAAAGTTATGGGGACCAGCCTTCCGCATTCTTCAATGCTTTTACTGAATTAGTGATGCAAACAGGAGGCAGGGTCACTTATGCAGAATTACAAAGACTGATGAATTTTCGCATGCGGATTCAAAATCATTTACCAGGCAGCCAGGCCAAACTCCAGTGCAGGACGGAATTTTCTCATCGTTATTTCCTGACCTATGATTTACCTGTAACGGATAATGATTTCCTGATAACGTATAATCCGGAAAAGAACGATTGGCAGGTATTGGAAGAAGATTTCATTTTGCCTGCACTCAACAGCAACACCCGCGTCTTTAATTATGATGATACAGTCAACCCATTGGGGGTCAGCGGTGAACTTTTCACGAGGGATGGTACTATAAAATTTGGCGGTACAGTTGAATCTTTAAGCCGGAATAAGGTCTATAAAACCGTACCTGCCCGAAAGGCCTTGCCGTTTGTTGTACTTCGCGCGGCAGAGCGCACTTCTCCGGGACTTGTTGATCTGCTAGAGTCCCGTTTGTTCTCTCTCCAGTTTGATAAACGTTCTCATTGGAGCGCTCTCGAAACTCATACTGATGTGTACTCCAGCAGGGTTCAACTTATACAGGATCTTGAATCAAGAGATTCTTTCGAAATGTTATTGATAGAAGAATTACCTGTTCCAGGTTACCGGTTAACTTTCTATAAAAAAAATACAGGATCATATATACCTGATCCTGTCATTTCCTGTGGGCCTGTCAATGACAAAGAACTGGAGCAAGCGATCCGGAAATTGATCCGTTACCAATGGTTCTTATCACTGCAAACACCTGCAGGACCAGCCATCGAGTACGAAGAACTCAATGTTGAGACTTATTGCAGCTGGAAAACTGCACCTGTAGTTGATCTTCCCCCGGAATCCACCGGATCTTCCCTGTTCATCAGCAATCATGCAATAATCATCGGGGAGACAGGTGAAATAGCTTTTAGTCCTCTTACGATAGAGCTGGCCAACAGGGAAAACATGCCTTTATATTTTGACGTGTATCTCGTGGACAGTGAACTGGGCATTCATCGCCTTGACAGGGGCAATCAAAATCTCATTCAACCCGGGCAATCGGTGCAGATGGAAACAGAACAACCGGCGCTGTTCCGAAAACTCGCCGAAGAGCAACTCGATCTTACCATTAAAATATTGCTGAGCCTTGAACCCATACAAACTGATTTTTCCCAAACGGGTGTAAACGGTTAAAATTATGATGCAACAAACCTCAAATGGGACGAGCAAGAACTGGAGTGTAAAGACGATCGGTATAGCAACAAGCGAGAGTTACACATTCGGCATCAATACGGAAAATATTGGCCGGTTGACGCAATTGCTGATGGATGAAAAATTTTATATGCCTGAACCGGGAGTAGATTTCAACAAATTCACATTCAGGCATCTGCAGGCTACCATTTACTACCTGAAAAAAGAAGGTTTTTTTGAACCCAACCTCCATCAGGCAGTAGAAAACCTCATGCGTAAGATCGATGATAAGAAGAGAACAGAACATGAAGTGCAGGAAAAAAAACTTGAGTCGAAACCAAAACTGATCAGGGATCTGCAAATTGTTCTCTACAGTTTCATGTCGCCTGATCCTCCCGTTAATATAAGGGTCGATGGTAAGTGGGGACCGCAAACAGCCGATGCGTTCAATTATATCCTGGATGTCTATAACCTGCCGGAACAGGAACCAAATGAAGGATCTCTCGCCAGGCTTAAAACCATTTCAGGCCGTGTGATCCGTTTTGTTTGTTCCAGTTCTGAGATCATTGATACGATCGAATACAATCCATTTGGCATCATTCATACAGACGCACGTGATTACGAGATCGACGCAAAGGGAAGCCTGATCCGGTTGACCGATAATAAAAGACTTCTTGAATTCCCGGGTTTACCGGAGCAAGATGCAGCTGCTGCATTATCCTTTAACACATTTTGCGCCTGGTTCATGATACTCAACATGCGATCATCCTACAAAACAAGCGGATTTAATAACCTGAATATTCTGATAAAGGATGGAAAGTGGGGACGCCTGGCTGATCATACGAACCAGGAGCAACAATCCTCTTATATGATAAAGCCGGATTATTGTATTACCCTCCCGGATACGCTTACCAGTTTCTCCCTTTCGGGTGAACAACCTGCGGAGACCGAATTGATTGGTGTTTTCCTCTCCGGTAGTATGCGTATCGCTGTGACAAGAGGCCTGGCCCGGGAAAGTGCGGACGGACCTGCTCTTGTCTTCGAAACCGGTGATTTTTTTGGCAATGAGCTGGAAGGCAATCGCAAACAGATCAATCATTTTGAAAAGGCTGATTACCTGAAAATATTCGAAGTAAAAAAAGGGTTCGCAGACGGCTTGGGGGAAAAATTCACCAGTTTCCCGGGTGTCGATACCGGCAGAGATTTTTATGGCCTGATCACCGCCATGCAGGAAGATATACTCGATACGGCACTGATCGGCCTGTCCTTTGAAAACAGTATTCCTCCAACACCAAAGGATTTTCGTTCAACGGTAGAAAAATTGTATAACGAAAGGAAAATACAGGTTCCCGATGACCTGCAGAAGAACCGCTGGGGCGGCAAGAATATCAATAATGGTAAACGGTTGAAAGCGGGGGTAAGAAAAGAGAAGTCTTCCAGCCATTTCAATGTGGTATTGGTGATCGAAGGAGTTGATCCCTCTACAAGACCCGAGGGGGATACGGCATTCTTTATACATAATACATTCAGGGACGAAATAAAATTCGAACCGGCTGTCAAAGGCAAAGTACAATTGGAATTAATAGCCTATGAGGCTTTCACCGTGGGTGCTCTTCTTGAAGATGGCACTGAGTTGGAACTCGATCTGAATGAAGTACCCGGTTTCCCCAAAGAATTCTATTATCCTTCGTCTTCCTCATCGTCCATCGATCTTTCCGGCGTATCAGAGACGTTTAAAAAAGAAACGCAGGCGATCTATAAAAAACAACCGGTGCGGCAAAAAGAAGATCTGCAAAAAGGAAGATGGGGCGGCCGCAGTATCAATGGTGGAAAGATAATAACAGCTGAGGTCACAGAAGCCTCCATGAAAGATTATTATAGCGTGACCATTCACGTCCGTTCAGAAAGTAGCGGAAGATCGTTGACCGATGGCGTTGCGTTCTTCCTGCACGATAGTTTCGGTGACGTCATACGCTACAGGAACGCCATAGAAGGAGAAGCCAGGTTAGCACTGGTAGCCTATGAGGACTTTACCATTGGTGCATATACTGAAGACGGAACTATGCTCGAGCTGGATCTCAGTTCCGTCAAAGGTTATCCTGAAGGGTTCTATGCAGTCAACAGGAAAAAATGATCGCCCTCCAGTCTTTCAGCTGTATGCCAAATGCGCATTCCTATCTTTTCCTTATCCAATACTGAATAACCAATGAGTTTCCGAAATACACATCTGCCACAAAAAATCCCTCCACCAAGTTGAAAACGGGTGGAGGGATTCATGTTCCTTCAGGTTTCTATTCTTAGAACACTTCTACTATGATCTTTTTCGCCGCAAGCAGTTTACCACTACCATTCGCCAGTTGTACAATATAAACTCCGTTGGCTTTCAGACCAAGATCTACCTCGATCTGTGAATAGGTTGTAGCGCCTGTCACCACTTTCTTCTCATACACTTTCTGACCCTTCCCATTGAACACCATTATTGTGGCCGGTTCAGCCGACTGGTTGAAGAACCTTACCTGGAACACATCCCTGTTCGGATTCGGGTATACCCACAGTATATCCGATATCGCACCGGTTACCTGCAACTCTGCTGATGTTACCGGGCATCCCGCTGCGGATGTATAAAGAACCCTGTAACTACCAAGCTCGTTGATGCCGACCGGACCGAACGATGCAGTGGTGGCACCCGGAATAGCAGTACCATTAAATGACCATTGGAAGCTTCCTCCCGCAGGGTTTGGTGTTGCTGTCAGCGTTGTTGTCTGGTTCGGTAAGATCGAAGCCGGGTTGGCCGATACGATCACCGTTGGTATTGGGTTTACGAACAAGGTCGCTGCATTTGAGTTCACTATTGAGCAGAGACCTGTTAATACAACACGGTAAGTATTTGTATTCTGGC
>DASYLC010000100.1:0-3086 GCA_036009775.1 Chitinophagaceae bacterium | reverse complement strand
GTCCTTTTACTGATCCAGAATAATTGCTCTGAAAACTTGTTTTTCGATTGCAATACCCAGCATTCATGACTCCCGTTATCAAAGCTGTTGAGTTGTGCACCGCCGGTAACAGTAAAGGCGACTTGTTCTACAGCAGGCGAGCCCGGTTCATAAAAATTGATCAGGAAGGTTCTGTTATTTTTATAGGGTAACAGCGGAAAGGTCACAAGGTCGGCATGGTAGTTCATTGTAAAACTAATGGTCGCAGTGTCAAGACCTTTCAACATCATACGGCTCCTCCTTGCGGTATCATCCGCGTTTAACAATTTTCCATTTAACCCGATAGTTTTCTTCGTAAAATCTATATTCATTTTCCTGGCCGATGTCTCGCTCATATGGGTTAGAGGAGTAAACGTTTTCTGATCAAACAACGAATAGGAAGATTCGTAAATCGTATCCTTAAACTCAATTAGCTGGCGTATTCCCAGGGCAGGCTTGTCCTGATAGCTGGCAGCCTCGATAGTAAGCGTCCAAAAAACAAAGTTTCGCTTAATATTATCTTTTACTGAAGTCACATAATTGAGCCAGCAATAGGTACCCGGCTTTAACACATTCGTATTAATATCGTCAGCGCTTATCGCAATTGTATCTGGCCGCTGCCCGAAAATGTTTGGATGTACAGTTAAAAAGTATACTAGTAAACAAAGTAACCCTCTTTTAAAGAATGCTGCTGTATTCATATAACTTATATTTAATAGAGATAATCAGAATTTTCTTTGACTAACGCTCTTCAAAGCACCGGTACATCATTTTCCTGGCGAATTAAAAAAATACTCCTGGTAGCCTGACTGATCTGGTGAACCATATGTCAGTTGCACCGATCGCCGGCCTCCAAGTGTAAATAATACAGAACTGAATGTAAAGCCGACCCCTTCTTTAAATGGTCTGCATACCGGGTTAACAGGATTATCCTTCGAACCCAACGCAGTTTTTATAAGATCCACGGAAATACTTTCTAACGGTTTACCCAAGCGGTTTTCCAGGGAAGCAAACCGTACTTCGCTATTCATATGCCCGGTTTGTCCCGCCAATACCCGTTCATGGTATTTACGATACCATTCCTTTATATCATGGTTTACCAGGGCATGATTCGTGTGATAAACTACAGTGCCTTGTCCTCTTTGGGGAATGAAACGGACGATAGTTGTTGACGATGCTTCGAAATCGTAAACGCTGTCGGCTATACCGATAATATAATTTTGACCCGACGCGTGTTTTACTGTTTGCAAAAATGCCAGGACATCTTTTCCTTTTTCTTTACGCAAAATATTTCTGACTACAAAGGCTACCGGTAATCCATCGGCAGAAGCCTGCAATTCCATCAGTGTATTCACACAAACCCCTATACCCTTCCCGTTCATTCCGTTCATGCCGACAAGACCTGCACAACTCACGATATATTGTTCAGGCTCTTTTTTTGTAGCGGCAATATGCAGTAGAACCTGGTAACCATTCATATAACTTTCAACGTCCAGATTCTGGGCAAGAATGGCCGGCTTGCCTGCCATTGCCGGTATCGCCAAGCCACTGCAGTGATGATTGCTGACATTGAATTGCCTGTCCAGGTAAACCCAGAATTCATCCAGCAACTGGAAGGCAAATACATCACTGAACTTTTGCCCGCTTCCTTCAGCGATCCCTTTTACCTCATCAAGCATCTCCGGGATATATTTACGGGTGACCGGTTCAAAATTAACGACGGTTATAAATGCTGCCAGCGTCGAATCCGGATCTCCCTTAACAGCTGTACGGATACTATTTTTCCATTTAATAAAAACAGCTTTGATCTCATTTTCGAGCTGCCGCCCATGTTGCAAACCTCTTTCATAAGCATTTCCTTTCAGTTCGATAAGCGGAACCTTTTTCTCCTGTATAAAATTAATGGCTGGTGTGGATTGGGATAGCAAACGATCAGTACTGAAAAATAAAAATACAACCGTAGTTATCCATAATTTTCTTCCTGCAGGCAAAAACCGGGTTTGAACGTTAGCTAACCCGCTGTGACCTGGAATATCCTTGTTGTTCATTGTGTACGAATTAATAAAAGAAATTATTTTGGCAATGGATACTCTTTATTAATCAATTCGATGATCCTGTTAGAATGGCTGATGGCGCTGTCGTACCGGCGTATAGGTTCATTAGTAAACTTCAGGCGGGAACAGTAATTCCTGATCCCGGTCTCCTGCAGCAACCCGACCAGGTTATTCCCGGGGCCTTTTTCATCTTTCCAATCTTTATAGATCAGCTTATGCATATCTTTTTTTAAATCGATATACCCGATCGTGTTATTAGTTAGTACGACCAAAGTTTCCTGGTAGAGATCAAGTATACTGTTCCGCAGCTCCATATTCCTGATCGTATTCATCCTCCCGCTGGATTTAAATCCTTCATACCGTCCACTATTAACAATAAGACTGGTGGTGTTCCAGATGACCCATTCATACTCCCGAACAGTGTCCCGGTCAGGTGGTCTGGCTGTCGAAAAATAACCGAACCACTTAGCCTGTGTTTCATAGGAATGCTTATCCGCTTTCATTTCCCGGATATCATTTTCAAGGTCTACACGAAGGCCGGTGAGGAATTCTTTTACTTCATTTTGTTCGTGGTTATGTTCTCTTTTGCGCTCCATCCATACGGCGAAAGAAACAGCAAAAATGATGATGCCTATTTCAACCACAATCTCAGCAACTTTTTTCCAAATAGATTTCCCTGGACTTGTCATTTTGTTTAAGATACTCCTTATGTTTTTTCTGATCTCATTCTCCATTGTCAGAAAGGTCTGTTTGGATAACAAGTTTAGTATACAATACACAGCAGGCAAAGGGAATTATAGGATCAACAGTCCTTTAAATTTTACTCTTAATAGGGATTTCACTTCCTTTCATAGGTCAATAAGTGTATTTCATTGACAACAACGATCATTTATCCGGTTAACGGTTAATGTATGACCGGTTTGAATTAACGTCTAACGGCCGTATCCAAAACCTGGAAGTAAGATACTTTGTACAAAACAGTTAGCCGCACTGTCTGTATTTTTTCAAAACAAA
>DASYLC010000099.1:0-3582 GCA_036009775.1 Chitinophagaceae bacterium | reverse complement strand
AATGTATACCACATCAGGTTCTTGAAAATATCTTTCTTGATCAGGAAGGCATTGCCCTTTGCTACCTGTATCACATCACAGTTGTCGGGGAAATGCTGAAGTGCATCTAAATAGGTATCGAGTTCGTAGTTCAAACAACATTTCAAACGACCGCACTGGCCGCTTAGTTTTGTTTGATTGATCGAAAGATTCTGGTAACGTGCCGCCGCTGTGTTCACGGATTTAAAATCAGTGAGCCAGGTACTGCAACATAATTCACGCCCGCAACTGCCGATCCCGCCTACTTTCCCGGCTTCCTGTCTTGCACCGATCTGGCGCATTTCCACTTTCACGCGGAACTCGGATGCATATACTTTAATAAGTTCCCTGAAATCCACCCGTCCATCGGCGATATAAAAGAAAGTTGCTTTTCGTCCATCAGCCTGCATCTCCACCTGGCTGATCTTCATGTCCAGTTTCAATTGCCGTGCAATGGCCCGGCTGCGGATCACCGCTTCCGGTTCCCTGGCCTTATTCTGTTTCCAGGTATCGATATCCCGGTCGGTCGCATGACGCAGGACCTTTTTCATTTCAGGATTATCTTCCTTGATCCCCCTTTTCTTCATTTGCAAACGCACGATCTCACCGGTCAGGGATACTTCGCCTACATCAAACCCGCTTATTCCTTCCACGGAAATAAGATCTCCCTTCTCATAAGGGTGGAGCGCGGCATTACGGAAAAAATCCTTACGGGTTCCCTGACTGAATGTTACTTCGATCACTTTACAGGCGCTGGCAAAATCACTGATCGGCAGGTTGCGCAACCAGTCGTGGGTATTCATACGGTTACAACCGCCGGTACTGCACCCGCCATTGCTCTTACATCCTCCCGGTTTACCGTTTGAAGCGGTACTGCAACTTGTACAACTCATTATCAGATAAAAGTTGATAGATAAAAACTAAAAGTTGAGGAAGATTGATAAACCCGGCTGTAGAATTACTATTATGCTTTGCTTGCGTCGCACTCTTGTACGTTCTGTTCGCTATTCGTCAGGGCAAAATGCTCCTGGTTAGCAGTACAATATATAAGAGTAGAAATAGACATAACTTAAGTAATCTGAAACTTTCGGGTCCTCATTCACTATTCACGATTGACCACTCACGATCCTCAATCAACCAAAAATACAATCTTATCCTGAATAATATGGTATAGTTTGATGGTCAGGGCATGGAACAGCATTTTCCCGTGGGCATTGCGTTCTATATAGTAACTGGCCCGGTCCAGCTCCTCTATAATGGCCTGTTGCTGCTCGATCCCGGCTATTTTGTTCAGTCTTTCGGCAAAATCCTGTTCAGAACCGAGTCTGACGGTCTCCGTCTGACCCGGTTTTGCTTCGGTCACCGTCAGACTCGGTTCTGCTTCGGTCACCGTCTCACTGGATTCTTTTCCCATCTCCGCCTGACCGGAAATTCTCAGATGAACAGCTTTTTCCAGTAAATGATTGAAATACCTCAGGAACTGCTTCTGTTTCTCCCTTCCCAGCCGGCTGATCTCTTCCACCCATTTGGCCTGGGCTACAGGACCGGTCTTCAGCATCGCATTCAGCCATTCCCGGAGAAGGGCCTGCCAATCTTCTTCGGCGTGTTGCACCATTTGAAGGGCTTCATGGTAATTCCCCTCGCTTACACTGGCTACCTGCCGGGCAACGACTGCTTCGGTCTTGTTGCGGATGATCAATGCTTCTTCGATCTCTTTGTTGCTGAGTGCCGGGATCTTTACCAACTGGCAACGGCTCACGATCGTGGGCAATACCTGTGCTTCGTTCTCTGTTACTAAAATGAATAACGTATTCGGCGGCGGTTCTTCGATCAGCTTTAATAATTTATTTCCTTCTGTGCCGAGCATTTCGGGCATCCACATGACCAGTATCTTGTATTCGCTTTCAAAACTTTTCAAACTCAGTTTCCGGATGATGTCGTTGCATTCTTCGGCGGTGATCTTTCCCTGGCTATTTTCTTTCTCTTTGATCTGTTCGATCCAGTCAAACAAATTTCCATAGGGACTCAGTTTGATGAACTCCCTCCATTCCGTTATAAAATCGGTGGCCACGGGTTTCTCTCCGGGCTTTTTAGTAACTGTAGGGTAAGAAAAATGAATATCGGGGTGAACGAGCTGCTGAGCTTTTAAACAGGCAGAACATTGGCCGCAGCTATCGGTCAGGGCTATGGGCTGTGGGCTGTGGACCGCGGGCTCATCTCCGAATAAAGAAGGCCCGGCCAGGGCCGCGGTGTTCTTACCATTTACTTTTTCGCAAACAATATATTGCGCAAAAGCCAGTGCCAGTGGTAAAGAACCGCTTCCTTCCTTACCCAAGAACAATAAAGCATGACTGAGCCGGTTATGTTGTACGAGCTCAGCGAGTTGTTGTTTTACTTCGGTTTGGCCAATGATACTTGAAAATTGCATTACAGCGAAAGTAAACCTTCTCTAAATAAAAAAAAGCGACACCGTATCTCAGTATCGCTTTCTTTCTATCTTTTAAATCCTGCAGATCTACCTGGTCGCAGCAGGATCTGTTTTTTTGAAGTATTGTAACACTTCCTCACTCATCGGGCTTGATTTGTGATGGAACACAGCGATCAGGTTTCCTTTTTCATCCAGCAGGAATTTGGTAAAATTCCAGATCACCGGATCCTGCAGGAATTTTTTCCAGACCAGGTCCTTTGAATTGGCAGCCGGTGCATTCTTCGCCAGCTCTTTGGATTGTTCGATCAGCCATTTGAACAAAGGATGAATGTCATCACCTTTCACTGATATTTTTTCTGCCATCGGAAAGGTTACGCCATAGTTCTTGGTGCAGAATGCTTTGATGTCGGCATTGGTGCCCGGCTCCTGTTCGCCGAAATTGTTGGCGGGAAAACCCACGATAACGAGTTTATCCTTATATTTTTCATATAGTTTTTCCAGCTCGGCATATTGTGGTGTATTACCACACATCGAAGCTGTATTTACGATCATGATCTTCTTTCCCTTGTATTGGGAAAAATCGATATCGGAGCCATCCAGCCCCGCTACTTTAAAATCGTAAATGGAGCCGCCGGTTAATGTAGTTGCCAGGATCATAGAGAGAAATAACGTTTTCATGATTCTTGTTTTGATAGTAGAATAACAAAGGTATATCAAGCTTGTTCTAAATCGGTCATAATTCCGTGAAAGTTGTCTTACTGCTTTTCAAAACAGCCCAGGTCGGGCAGTCCCACAGGACGGGGTTTTCCATCAAGATCAGTGGCCACAGCAGCATTCACGCCTTTATTGATGGCGGGTGAACCCGTTTTCAGCCTGAAATCATAATAATTCGTATTCGTACTGATACTGTCGAACATCGGGTATTGGTTATTGATGACCTGGGTACTGGTGATATTCGCGGGAGCGGTCTGCACCTTCCATAAATTATAATCAAAATTTACAGTAAAAGGAGTGGCACCGCTTTTTGCGACCACTACTTCATTATCCACCAATCCATTCTCCCCCCAGAAGATACAGTTGCGGAAAACAGCATTCAGGTTGGCGGTCACGGGGTTATTATTAATGGAGATAAAATT
>DASYLC010000098.1:0-17696 GCA_036009775.1 Chitinophagaceae bacterium | reverse complement strand
GATGTTTGCGGGTCAAGGCCTGAGTTCGGTTCATCGCAAAAAAGGTATTTGGGGTTCAGCACGATCGCTCTTGCCAGTGCCACTCTCTTTTTCATACCTCCACTCAGTTCTGCAGGATATTTTTTATTGGCATCAACCAGGTTTACCCGCGCCAATACTTCATTTACCCTTGTCAGTTTTTTCCGGTAAGAATCTTTGGTGAACATGCTCAGCGGGAACATTACATTTTGTTCGACGGTCTGGCTATCGAAGAGTGCGGAACCCTGGAACAGCATCCCGATCTCTTTCCTGATCTCTGTCTTATCCTCACCTTTCATCGCAGTAAAATTATGACCGCCATACAACACCTGGCCTTCATCCGGGTCAAACAGGCCCACCATACATTTCATCAGCACGGTCTTGCCACTGCCACTGGAACCGATGATCAGGTTGCATTGCCCGGCTTTCATCACGGAACTGACATCCTGTATCACCGTTTTATCACCAAAGGTCTTTTTTATATTTTTTACTTCGATCATGAAAACATTATTGTGCTGAAGGTAACAGCAAGGCCGACAATACATAATCTGCAAAAAGGATCAGGATACAACTGACCACCACCGCTTTGGTACTTGCCCTGCCTATTTCCAGCGCTCCGCCTTTTACATAATAACCATAGAAGGCCGGTACACTTGAAATAATAAAAGAAAAAACATAGGCTTTTATCAGTGCAAAAATGACATTGAAAGGAACAAAGAATTCCAGCAGTCCTTTATCATAGGTACTGCCCGACAAAATGCCACTCGCTGTCGCGGCCAGCCGGCCACCCCAGATACCCAATGCCATGGCCAATGCGACCAGCATAGGGATCATTAAAAGGGAGGCAACGATCTTGGGAAGGATGAGATAGGTCTTTGTATTGATCCCCATTATTTCCAATGCATCGATCTGTTCGCTTACCCGCATATTGCCCAGTTCACTGGCGATACGACTCCCGGCTACACCGGCCAGTACGATACAAACCAATGTAGGCGCAAATTCAAGAATGACCGTATCCCGAACGATCTGGCCAATAGTGGAAGGAGGGATCAGGGGGCTGACCAGCTGGTAAGCTGTCTGGACCGTGGATACAGCACCGATAAATACAGAGATAATGGCCACGATACCCAGTGAGCCGAAACCGATCTCCGTACACTGGTGAATAAATTCTTTCCAGTACATCTTAGCGTTCTCAGGCCTGGAAAACATGCCTTTGATCATCAGAAGGTAACGGCCTATGTCACTAAAAATGGTCATGTACTGGTTTATAGTCTTTGGTTTTTGGTTTATTGTTGTTTTAGTGCAGGTTGACTTTATGCGCTCAAAGGTACCTGATATATAAAGGGAATTTCAAATTTAAGCGACCCCAACCATAAACTATAAACAATAAACCATAAACGTTTATATTTCTTTACTTACTTTCGAAAACGCTTCCACCATCTTGATTTTTTTACGATCTCATCAGTAGCAGCCTGGCTCTTGATCTGTGCATCCACTACCGCTACCAATGCCATATTCAGGATACTTCTGACAGAGCTGCCCAACTGGAGGATATGCACCGGTTTTTTTAATCCCAGCAGGATCGGTCCCACTGCGTCAGCCGTTTCCAGTTCTTTCAATAAATTATAAGCAATATTACCCGATGCGAGGTTGGGGAATATCAGTGTATTCACATCCTTATCTGCCAGTTCGCTGAAGGGGTAATTCTCCTTCATCAGTTCTTTATTGAAAGCCACACTGGCCTGCATCTCCCCATCCACCAGCAGGGAAGGCATTTTTTCCTTCACGATCTTCCGGGCCCTGGCTACCAGTGCCGCTTCCGGCGAATTGCTGCTTCCAAAATTGGAATAACTCAGCATCGCGATGCGGGGAATGATATTAAAATTGCGGACCTCTTTGGCCACCATCAGGGTGATCTCTGCCAGTTCTTCGGCGGTGGGATTAAAATTCACCGTGGTATCCGCCAGGAACAAGGGACCTTTTTTGGTCAGCATCAGGTACATCCCTGCGATCTTCTTTACTCCTTCTTCTGTACCGATCGTCTGGAGCGCCGGCCGGATGGTATCCGGGTAATTCTTAGCTAAACCGGAGATCATCGCATCGGCATCGCCGCATTCCACCATCATACAACCATAGTAGTTGCGGTCCTTCATTACTTTTTTTGCTTCATAGGCGTTGAAACCCTTGCGGCCTCTTTTGGCAAAAAAGATCTCTGCATATTTATTCCTTCTTTCTTCGGTGGCATCGCCGCGCGGATCAAAAATGGGAATGCCTTCGAGGTCGATCCCGTTTGCTGTGGCGATACCGCGTATCTTGTTCTCATCACCCAACAGGATCGGGTAACCGATACCTTCATCAAAAACGATCTGTGCTGCTTTCAGGATCTTGATATTATCCGCTTCCGCGAATACGATCCGCTTGGGATCACGACGGGCTTTGTTGCCAATTACCCGCATTACCTGGTTATCGAGACCGAGTCGTTTGTTCAGGTTGGTAACATAGGTATCCCAATTGGTGATAGGGTGTTTGGCCACGCCGCTTTCCATTGCCGCTTTTGCAACCGCGGGAGCCACTGTTGCCAGTAATCTCGGGTCGAGCGGTTTGGGTATGATATAGTTCTCACCAAAAAGGATATTCTTTTCATTATAGGCCATATTCACGATATCCGGAACAGGCGTCTTGGTAAGATCGGCCAATGCTTTCACCGCGGCGAGTTTCATTGCCTCATTGATCTGGGAAGCACGTACATCCAATGCCCCGCGGAATATATACGGGAAGCCCAGTACATTATTCACCTGGTTGGGATAATCGCTCCGGCCGGTGGCCATGATGATATCTTTTCTTGCACCGGTAGCATCTTCCCAGCTTATTTCCGGGTCGGGATTGGCCATCGCAAATACGATCGGGTTCTTTGCCATCGATTTCACCATATCAGGGGTAACACAATTCCCCGCACTCAGACCGATGAATACATCGGCATCTTTCATAGCCTGGGCCAGTGATATTTCTTCTTTGGCATTGGCGAATTTCAATTTGAAATCCTCGAGCTCTGTTCTTCCTTTATGCAACACACCTTTACGGTCAAACACTAAAAAGTTCTCATGTTTGGCACCGAGTGCTTCGTATAACAGGATACAGGCCATTGCTGCGGCACCGGCACCATTCACCACGAACCTCACTTTTTCGATTTTCTTTTTCTGGATCTCGAGTGCATTGAGCAGGGCAGCGGCACTGATGATCGCGGTGCCGTGCTGGTCATCATGCATCACGGGAATGTTCAACAGCTTTTTTAATTCCGTTTCAATGTAAAAACATTCGGGCGCTTTGATGTCTTCGAGATTGATACCGCCGAACGTGGGTTCCAGTGCTTTGACGATCTGTACAAATTTCACCGGGTCTTTCTCATTGATCTCGATATCGAACACATCGATGTCAGCGAATATTTTGAAAAGCACTCCCTTTCCTTCCATCACCGGTTTGCCTGCTTCGGGTCCGATATCACCGAGACCCAGTACCGCGGTCCCGTTGCTAATCACCGCGACCAGGTTTCCCTTGGCGGTATACTTATAAACATTCTCTATATTCTCAACAATTTCCAGGCAGGGTGCAGCTACACCGGGTGAATAAGCGAGAGAGAGGTCTCTTTGTGTTTTGGCTTCCTTTGTCGGCACTACTTCGATCTTCCCGGGTCTTCCTTTTGAATGGTACTCGAGTGCCTGCTGTTTGCGTAAGTCGTTTGTCATATTGATGGTTTAATGATCCTTCACACTATCCTTCAATGGGGATGCAATGTACAAAATAATAATCCGACTATTTTTTAGCTGCTAAATGCACAAAATGAGAGAGTTACAAGACTATGGCTGAACCGAACTTCCCAGCCAGGCCATCATCCCCATACCGATCCCGATAGCATCTTCATCGATATTAAAAACAGGGGTATGTACCCCGGCGGTGATCCCTTTTGCTTTATTCATCGTACCCAGGCGGTAGAAGCAGGCAGGTACCTGTTGCGCATAATAACCAAAATCCTCGGCACCCATCCGGAGTTCTGTCTCACTGACATTTTCCGTTCCCATATATTCGGCTGCTTTTTTCATCGCATTGGCCGTTACCTGCTCATTGTTCATCACGCAGGGATAGCCCACATCTATATGCAGGTCCACCTCACCACCCATCGAATGAACAAGACCGGTAGCCAGTTTATGCATCAGTCCATGAGCTTTGAAGCGCCATTCTTCATCCATCGCCCGGAAAGTTCCCATCAGTTTTATTTCATTGGGGATCACGTTGGTCGTATTACCACCGTTAAAAGAAGTGATGGAAAGAACAGAAGGATTAAAAGGATTATTATGCCGGCTGATCAATTGCTGTAAAGCTATGATCAAATGCGAAGCGATCAGGATCGGGTCGATCGTAATATGCGGGCTCGCCGCATGACCCCCTTTCCCTTTCACGGTAAAATATAATTCATCGGCACTGGCCATTACTTTGCCGCTGCGGAAACTCAATTGGCCGACTTCCAGAATAGTATTGACATGCAAAGCAAGTATAGCTTGTGGCACAGGGTTTTCCAATACACCGTCTTTGATCATCAGCGAAGCGCCACCCGGGTTTTTTTCTTCACCCGGCTGAAAGATGAGTTTCACTGTTCCTTCCCATTCGTCTTTTAACTCAGTTAATATCTTTGCAGCGCCGAGCAGGCAGGTAGTATGCACATCATGACCGCAGGCATGCATCACGCCTTCATTCGTCGATCTGTACGGGATATCATTTTCTTCTTTGATGGGTAATGCATCCATATCGGCCCTCAACGCAATGATCCTTTTGCCGGGGTTCTTTCCTTTGATCAATCCAACCACACCGGTCGTTGCCTTTACTTCAAAAGGGATGCCTAGTTCCTGCAGTTTGCCCTGTACAAACTTCGATGTTTCAAATTCCTGGTAGCTGAGCTCAGGGTGGGCGTGGAGATGATGACGGATGGCAATAAATTCAGGTGTATACTTCTTTGCCAGTTCTTTGATCTTGTTCTGCATCGGGCAAAAATAAATAATCCCCCGGTGTACAGGGGATTATTTAAAGAAAATACCGGGGAGCCTTTTAAGGCTTTGTTTCATCATCTTCATTGCCCTTACCTGTACCTGGTTTTACTTCAATGATATCTTTCATGATAAAGACACCTTTGGGGAAATAAGTATTCAGTCTTTTCTGATAGGATTCAGCGTCCTTCCTGTCTTTGAAGTTCCCGGCTTTTACCCGGAAATAAGGAGACTGGTACCAGAGATAGGCTTTTAATTCAGGAAAGAAAGTGTACACTTTTGTTTTGGCAGCCATGGCCTCATCGCGGTTATTGGTGCTGACGATCATAAGGCGGAAACCTTTGTCGGTCCGGCGACCGTCACGACTGGTGACCTCATTGATCGTGGCCTGTTTCTTTACCAGCACGTCGAGCCGGGGGTCCTTATGCACAGTGATAAAAATACTGTCGGGCTTTTTCCTGCCTGTCGTATCATCATCCTCAAAGCCCCGGACCTGCGCAAAACTGTCTGCAGCGATAAAAAGGATTGCGATAGAAAAAATGAATTTCATATATGTACAAGGTTCAAATGTCCTGCCAAAAATAGAGAGGTTTATGGTTTATTGTCTATAGTTTATTGTTATTTTAATTCGAAAATTCAGCATCCGGCCGGAAACTCCGGTAAACGGAGGCTAAAACCATAAACCAAAAACTATAAACCATAAACTTTTAATATCCTCCTCCCGCTCCCGCTATATTCTCGATCGGGTGCCAGGTTGTTTTGATCTCCTGGGTGTCCATGATCAGGTAAGGTGACTGGCCTTCATCGGTATACCAGTTTATTTTATCATAGAAACTGATACGTTTCAGGTTACTGGCCGACTTTTCCCTTATCATTTTCTTTGTATCAGAATTATTTTCACAATAAATGGTTGCATTCACATCCATATGATCCACGAACCAGGAAGCCAGTTCGGCCGGTTTACCTGTTAAAATATTAACAACTCCGCCGGGTAGGTCCGAGGAATTCAATACTTCCGCGAACGTAACGGCACAAAGGGGTTTTGTTTCGGAGGCCAGCACCACGCAGGTATTGCCGCCGGCGATCACGGGAGCGATCACGGAGACCAGTCCGAGCAACGAGTCACTCTGAGGAGCAATGATGGAAACAACACCGGTTGGTTCGGGTACCGAGAAATTAAAATGAGAACTGGCCACCGGGTTTACAGAGCTGAAGATCTGCTGGAACTTATCACACCAGCCGGCATAATAGATCAGCCGGTCAATGGCAAGATTGACCTCTTTTTCCGCTTTTATTTTGGAGGCATCCTGCTGTACCAGTTCATCTATGAATTGTGCTTTTCTTCCTTCCAGCATCTCTGCCATACGATAGAGGATCTGACTGCGGTTGAATGCGGCACGACCACTCCATCCGCTTACAGCTCCTCTTGCTGCGATAACGGCATCGCGGAAATCTTTCCTGGAGCTCAGGCAAACATTGGCTAATTTTTTTCCGGCGGCATTGGTCGGAATATAAAAACGACCGGATTCCGTTCTCGGGAACTGCCCGCCGATATAGATCTTGTAGGTCTTCAGTACTTCCAGTCTTTTGGAACTTGATTTCTTTTCCAAACCGTTCTCACTGATGCTGAGCGAAGATTTTTTGATTGTTTTTTCCATCTCTGTTTTTTTTAGCCACGATTTATTGGTTTCTCGCAACGTGCGCAACGCCCCGGGTTAAAACCCGGGTATATGATTCATTAACCTACCGTTCCGCAACTTTCTCATTCCTTATTTCTCATTTCTTATTCCTTATTATTTGTATTCTACACTATGTTCACATAAGCAGACAGCCCATGCAACCCGCCTTCTCTTCCAAACCCGCTTTCCTTATATCCACCAAAAGGAGAGGAGGGATCGAATTTATTGAAGGTATTCGCCCATACCACACCCGCTCTCATCCGCCGTGTCATGTTGAATATCTTGGAGCCCTTGTCCGTCCATACACCCGCACTCAAACCATACGGTGAATTATTGGCTTTCTCGATCACTTCATCATCGGTACGGAATGTAAGCACCGATAATACCGGTCCAAAGATCTCTTCCTGCGCAATGCGGTTGCTCTGCGCTACATTGGTGAAAAGGGTAGGACGGCAGAAAAATCCTTTGCCGGGAAGTTTGCAGGAGCTCTCATACATTTCAGCGCCTTCCTGTTTGCCGATCTTTATGTATTTATGAATAATATCCAGTTGTGATCTTGAATTGATGGCACCGATATCCGTATTCTTATCCAGCGGATCGCCCACGATCAGCGATTCGATCCGGTCGCGGAGTTTACGGATCACTTCTTTTGCCACGGATTCCTGTACATATAATCTTGAACCGGCACAGCATACATGGCCCTGGTTAAAATAGATGGCATTGATCACTCCTTCCACGGCCTGGTCGATCGGTGCGTCTTCAAAAATGATGTTAGCAGCTTTACCGCCCAATTCCAGCGTCGCTTTTTTATCCGTACCGGCAATAGCCCGTTGTATGATCTTTCCGACATCGGTCGAACCGGTGAACGCAATTTTATTGATGTCCGGGTGATTCACAATGGCGGCGCCTGTTGCCCCGGCCCCGGTAATTATATTCACCACACCCGGTGGCAGATCGGATTCCTGGATGATCTCCGCTAATTTCAATGCAGTCAATGAAGTGGTTTCTGCAGGCTTCAGTACAACCGTATTACCGGTAGCGATCGCGGGTGCGATCTTCCAGGCTGCCATCAGCAACGGAAAATTCCAGGGGATGATCTGTCCCGCTACACCCAATGGTTCGGTGCGGCGGTTGGGGAAAGCATATTCAAGTTTATCCGCCCAGCCTGCATAATAAAAGAAATGATTGGCAGCTGTCGGCACATCGAAGTCACGACTTTCCTTGATCGGCTTGCCACCATCCAATGATTCGATGATCGCCAGTTCCCTTGCTCTTTCCTGGATCATCCGGGCAATGCGGAAAATATATTTGGCCCTTTCTTTAGCGGGCATTTTCTTCCAAACTTTTTCGTAAGCGTTACGTGCCGCCACCACGGCCTTGTTCACATCGGCTTCATTGGCATCGGCTACTTCGCTCAGTTTCTCTTCATTGGCAGGGTTGATCGTATCAAAATATTTTTTGCTGGAAGGTTTCTGCCACTCGCCATTGATGAACAGGTCGTATTGTTTATTGATCGTTGCAGCACTCTTGCTTTCGGGAGCAGGTGCATAGTTCCAGCTGGTATCAAATTTTAATTTGATCGTGTTGCTTTTTTTTGCTGTGGGATTTTTCTTCTTTGTTACAGGCATCTTTTATTTTTTATGTTACCAGCGACATGAACTCGGATCGTCTTCCGTTGCGTCGCACTCTTCATCGTTCTGTTCGTTAATCATCTTTAATATATCGCTCCTACGGAGCTCTGAAAACAATCGATCTGCTTGCTACTGATATATTGCCCCTCCGGGGCTACTATTTTTTCAGAATTAATATCCACTTCTATCACCATCTCCACCTATAATATTATTCATTATGCTTTCATCATCATCATAATGGCGGTTATGTCTATTAGTATACGCCAGATAATCTTTCCATTCTTCTTCTTTCCGTTCCCGTTCGTCCCAATAATCTTGGTCATCAGATTCTGTCGATGAGGCTACGAGCTTGTATTTTTCATGATGCTTTTTCCAGGCTTCTGATGGCTGATACGTATCAGTATTTATTTTTATTGCTTTATTAGGAATTTCAATCAGTAGCTTTATTTGTTTTTCTTCCTCAGGGTTGTTTTTTTTATCTCTTTTTGCTGATGTATCTATTTTATAAAAGACATATGGCAAAATCACTAAAAAAATCAAACATGAAATAATTATGCCTTGGGTTGTCTGCAGATATTCCATAAGTAGTAATTTTTTCTCCCTGATATTCCCAATAATTAAATGACTATTCGGTCTAAGTCTCCCCTTTAGGGGACAGGGGGTTAATCCACCGAGAAATAATTCGCACTCTGGTACAATCCCGTTTTTTCTTTCACGATCTGCATCAGCACATCATTGGCCAAACTGCTGGCACCAAAACGGAACCAATGATTGTTCAGCCAGTCTTCGCCCAGCACTTCTTTTACCATCACTAAATAATGCAAAGCCAGTTTTGATTTGGAGATGCCACCGGCCGGTTTCATCCCGATCATCTTTCCTGTCTTATAATAAAAATCACGGATCGCTTCCAGCATCACCAGTGTCACGGGCATCGTTGCGGCGGGAACGATCTTCCCGGTAGATGTTTTAATAAAATCCGCACCGGCATGCATGGCGATATCACTGGCCCGTCTTACTTTATCAAAAGTGCCGAGTTCACCAGTTTCAAGAATTACTTTCAGTCTCGCCTCGCCACAGGCTTCTTTCACAGCGGCGATCTCGTCAAAAACAAAATTGTATTCACCGGCATGGAATTTTCCGCGGCTGATCACCATATCCACTTCATCGGCTCCTTCATTCACCGCGTATCTGGTATCTCTTATCTTGATCTCTTTCGGTGCCTGCCCGCTGGGAAATGCGGTAGCCACGGAAGCTACTTTGATGCCTGAATCACCCAACGCTTTTTTCGCCACTTTTACCATGGAGGGGTACACACAGATCGCAGCCACGGTAGGAATACCGGGAACGGCATCATGCGGGTGCATAGCCTTATAACAAAGCTGTTTCACTTTGCCATCTGTATCCTTTCCTTCCAGCGTGGTGAGATCGATCATGTTCAGGACCAGCATCAGCCCGTTCATCTTCGATTCTTTCTTGATGCTTCTTTTGGTGAAACGGGAAGCCCTTTCTTCCACGCCTACCTGGTCGATCCGGGGAGATAAAGCAAAATCGGGAATGGTTTGTAAGGACCTGGCAACGGCCATATATAATTTATTAATGTTTCCAAAGATAATCAAAGTTCCGGGGAAGGGAAGCCATGGATCTTACGTCCAACCGGGCCTTTTATCACATAATTTTAAGGATAAGCCGGATTGCTTTAAATTCGGTTTCCTTAAAACTACACTGAAATGAGAAAACACGGTTTATGGCTCGCCGTGGCATGCATGACCTTCTTCAGCATATCCGGTCTTGCGCAGCCCACATTCCCCGAAAATGGAACGGGAGATCCCCGTCACGGTCATTATGCTTTTACGAATGCCACCATTGTAAAAGATGGGAGCACGACATTGAACAACGCAACCTTAGTGGTGAAAGACGGAAGGATCGTCGCGATCGGAACCGGCATTGCAGTTCCAGCCGGAGCTGTAGAAGTGGATTGTAAAGGGAAATGGCTGTACCCATCCTTTATCGATATCTATACGGATTACGGTACACCGGTCCGTCAGCAACCAGCAGGTGGTTTCAATTTCTTTGGAGCGGTGCAGTTGGAAACAAATGTAAAAGGTCCTTATGGCTGGAACCAGGCCCTCAAATCGGATATAGATGTTTACAAAGTTTTCGGTGTCAATGATGCCAATGCCAAACCCATGCGGGAAGCCGGTTTCGGTACCGTATTGACCCACGTAAAAGATGGCGTGGCAAGGGGGACCGGGGCCGTGGTCACACTCGCCAATGAAAAAGAGAACCTTGTCATTGTAAAAGAAAAAGCGTCTGCGCACTATTCTTTCAACAAAGGATCATCCACGCAGGCTTATCCCAGTTCCAAGATGGGCTATATCGCCATGATGCGGCAGACCTATCTCGATGCAACCTGGTATAAGAACAAACCTTATATGGAAGGATTCAATCTTACCCTGCAGGCATGGAACGATAACCAGGACCTTCCGCAGATATTTGAAGCCAATGATAAATGGGATGACCTGAGAGCGGATAAGATCGGTGACGAATTCGGCGTACAGTATATCATCAAAGCCGGGCAGAATGAATACCAGCGTATCAAAGAAATGAAAGCGACCAATGCCACATTTATCCTTCCGCTGAATTACCCGGCCGCACAGGATGTGGAAGATCCTGCTGATGCACGTTTTGTTTCACTGGAAGATATGAAGCACTGGGAACTCGCTCCTGCGAATGCAGCCGCGTTTGAAAAAGCAGGCATTCCTTTCTGCCTGACCACAGCCGACCTTAAAACTCCTTCTTTATTCTGGACCAATCTCCGCAAGGCTATGGAATATGGATTGAGTGAAGCAAAGGTCATGGACGCATTAACAAAAACACCGGCGATGACATTGGGTGTGTACGATAAGGTAGGGAGCCTGGACGCAGGCAAACTCGCCAATTTCTTAATTACAAACGGTCCTGTTTTCAGCGAGAAAACAAGTATCCTCTATAACTATATACAGGGAATAAAATATGGTGTAAAAGGAGATGATAATATTGCAGGCACGTATAGCCTTACTGTCAATACCCCTGCCGGTCCTGAGAAATATACCCTGGATGTAAAGTCCGCCAGTGCTCTCACGATGTTTGGAAAAGATACACTTAACAGTAAATTCAGTTTTGACGGCAAACAGGTAAAACTAGCTTATGCCCCGATGCAAAGAAGACAAAGACCAACCGGTGGTGATACCACACAAAGACGTCCCGGACCCGGCGGTTTTGCGGGCGGACAAATACAAACATTACCGGCCAGTGCGATAAGACTGAGTGGTGTGAGCAACGGCACCGAATGGAATGGTACCGGCCTGGATTCATCCGGTAACAACCTGACATGGACCGCCACATTTGTAAAAGCCGCTGAAATAAAAGCAGACACTATAAAGAAAAAAGAAGCGCCGGTGGTTGGAAAAATAAGTTATCCCTTCCTTCCTTTTGGATGGGATGAGGACCACCAGCCCAAACAAGAAACTATCCTGATCAAAAATGCGACGGTATGGACCAGTGAAAAAGAAGGCGTATTGCAAAACACGGATGTGTTATTAAAGAATGGTAAGATAGCCGCTATCGGCAAGAATCTCAACGAGCCAGGTGCAAGAGTGATCGACGGTACCGGTAAACACGTATCACCCGGTGTTATTGATGAGCATTCGCATATCGCAGCTGCTTCTATCAATGAGGGCGCTCAATCGGTAACTTCCGAAGTAAGAATCGCCGATAACCTGAACCCGGATGATATCAATATTTACCGGCAGCTCAGCGGTGGTGTTACCACTTCCCATATCCTGCATGGTTCTGCCAATGTGATCGGCGGCCAAACACAGCTGATCAAACTGCGCTGGGGTGCCAATGCGGAGGACCTGAAATTTAAAAACTCGGATGGATTTATAAAATTCGCATTGGGCGAAAATGTAAAACGTTCCGGTGCTACCCAGGGCAATGTGCGTTATCCTGATACAAGAATGGGTGTGGAGCAGGTGCTGATCGATGCGTTTACAAGAGCAAAGGATTATAAAAAGGAGTGGGCTAATTATAATACAGAAAAAGATGCGCTGATCAAAGCAAAAAAACCACTGACCGGTTTAAACCCACCGCGTCGTGACCTGGAGCTGGACGCACTGGTGGAGATCCTCGACAAGAAAAGATTTATCACCTGCCACTCGTATGTACAAAGTGAGATCAATGGCGCGATGAAAGTGGCCGAACAGATGGGTTATACCGTCAATACGTTCACCCATATCCTCGAAGGATACAAAGTGGCGGATAAAATGAAAGCACACGGTTCATATGTATCTACTTTTTCTGACTGGTGGGCTTATAAAATGGAAGTAGAAGATGCGATCCCTTATAATGCGGCTATCATGCATAAAGTGGGATTAGTGGTTGCGATCAATTCCGATGACGCGGAAATGGCCCGTCGCCTGAACCAGGAAGCCGCTAAAACGATGAAGTATGGCGGCTTGACCAAGGAAGAAGCCCTGGCGCTGGTAACGCTGAATCCCGCGAAGATGCTTCACGTAGATGACAGGGTAGGAAGCCTGAAGGTCGGTAAGGATGCGGATGTGGTAGTATGGTCTGACAGCCCGTTGAGCATTTATGCGAAATCATTGTACACGATCGTGGATGGCACCGTTTATTTCGACAGGCAGAAAGATGAGCAGATGCAGAAAGACGTGGACGCGGAAAGGTCAAGACTGGTGAAAAAACTGACCGGTGAAAAAAGAAGCGGTACGCCTACGATCCCAGCTCAGCCGTCTTACCAGATCATGCATAGCTGCAGCGATCATGGTCATAGCCATGGCCTGCTGGTTATCGATGCCGACCAGGAGATGGATCTAATTGATAACAACTAAAATTCATAATAATGAAAAAGCTATTTCTTTTAAACATACTTACGGCATTCGCTGCCCTGGTGTATGCGCAGTCGAATGTGCTGCCCGCTCCCCCGCAAAAAGGAGTGATGTATATCAAAAATGCAACGATCCATGTCGGTAACGGAACGGTTATCGAGAACGGTGTTATCGAGATCACCGATGGAAAAATTTCAAAAGTGGGCAAGGATGTATCTATACCCGCAGGTGCCGCTGTGCAGGATGTCCAGGGTAAACAAGTTTATCCCGGGCTGATCCTTTCAACCAGTAACCTGGGTCTTGTAGAGATCAGCGCCGTACGTGCATCCAATGACAGCCGGGAGATCGGCGATATGAACCCGAATGTCCGTTCTATTGTGGCCTACAATACCGATTCAAAAGTGATCAATACACTTCGTTCCAATGGTGTGCTCGCCGCCAATATCGTTCCGCAGGGAAGTTTTTTGGCAGGATCTTCATCTGTGGTTCAGCTGGATGCCTGGAACTGGGAAGATGCTGCGTTGAAAACCGATGCAGGTATGCACCTCTATATGCCCAGCCTGATGCCGCGTCCGCGGTTTAGCGGATTTGGCGGCGGAGCAGGTCCGAATGCATCCGCACCACCATCGGATCCGGTGAAGGAAGGATTTGAGCAAATTGAAAAACTGAAAGCCTTTTTCAGGGAAGCAAAAGCGTATAACGGTAATGGCACAAAAGATGAGACCAACCTGAAATATGAAGCGGTGAAGAACCTGCTGGCTAAAAAACAAAAGTTCTATGTGCATGGTAATACGGTAAAGCAAATGCTGGCAGCGCTGGATTTTGTAAAAGAATTCGACCTGGACATGGTCATTGTAGGCGGGAGTGAAAGTTGGCAGATCGCCGATCTTCTGAAACAACACAATGTGTCGGTGATATTACAGCAGATGCATAGTCTCCCCACCACTACAGATGACGATGTGGATCAGCCTTATAAAACGGCTGCAGTATTACAGAAAGCCGGTGTACTGTTCGCCATCTCCGATGATGATGGACAGACCCGCGGTCGTAACCTCCCTTTTACTGCAGGCACAGCTGTTACCTATGGTTTGACAAAGGAAGAAGCGTTAGCCGCCATTTCGCTGAATGCCGCGAAGATCATGGGCGTGGCCGATAAAACAGGAAGTATCGAAGTAGGTAAAGATGCCAATATCATTGTCAGCTCCGGTGACATCCTGGACATGAGTACCAGCAATGTTACCGATGCTTTTATCAAAGGGGCTAAAATAAACCTGGATGATAAACAAAAACAATTGAGCGAGCGGTACGAGCAGAAATACGAGATAAAACCCAAGAAAGGATTTTAAATATATAACCGGATATTTTTTGTAAGCTTAAATCCGTAAAGGGTTTAAGCTTTTTTAATGGTTATGTTCGTTGCCATCGAATTCGATATGTTCACCGCAATTGGGGCAACGCTGTGTTTTCTTCACCCGTTGTGCCCTGAACTCATCGATAAAACCCGCCGTAATGATCCCGGCTGGCAGTGCAAAGAAAGCGATGCCCGTCAGCATGATCAGGCTGGCCAGTGCTTTTCCAAGATTGGTGATAGGGTACATATCACCATATCCCGTAGTAGTAAGCGTTACGATCGACCACCAGATGGTTTTAGGTATACTGGTGAAGAGACTGTAATCCAGCCCCGGGGCCGGATGATCGTGTTCGGCAAAATAAATGGTGCACGAAGCGAGGATGATCAGGAAGAATGTCAGTGCAAAAGCGACAGCCAGTTCTTTATATCTTTTTTTGAACACATTGGCGATCATATGCGCCGATTGGGTATAGGCAGTAAGCCTGAATAGCCGCAGTACCCGTAAGAGGCGCAGCATACGGACCTCCCGGAGATCGATACCAAGGCCGAGGAACAAATGAAGAAAGAACGGAAGGATAGCGACCAGGTCGATCAATGCTCCCGGCGAGACCATATATTTTAAACGACCCCAAACCGGGTGTTTGTATTTCTCCTCGTGGTTGCTGCTCCAGACCCGCATAACATACTCGAGTGTGAAAATGCTGACCGAGAAAAGGTCGAAATAATAAAAGAAATCGCTGTAATGGTTGTGAAGTGACTGTACCGTTTCCAGCATCACTGCGAGCACGTTCAGGATGATCAGAACAACAATAAAGATATTGATGATCTTGTCCCATCGCTGGTCCCCTACGATCTCGGGATGCAATAACCCGTGAACCTTTTTTTTGGTCCTATGGTACATGTCAGGAAGTTTGGCCGGTTTAAAGTTAAAATAAAAATCCCCTCGGTAAGCGAGGGGATTTTTATCTGAATCAAATATATTGATTACTGACCGGTCATTTTTTTAGTATACTCAGTGATCTCGGCAGTCTTGGCCATGATAAAATCACTCAATTTTTTTGCTTCTTCAGGAGAATTAGCAATTTTCTGACTCATTGCTGTAGCTTTTGTAGCCAGGTCCTGGCCTTGTTTGCTCAGCTCAGAGAATTTAGTCATATCTTTTGAGTCAGCTGCTTTCTTGTAAGCTTCGGCATACGCTGCATAAGCGTCAGCATAGGCCTGAACGTCTGCATCAGCGAATTTAGGAGTTGCTCCATCTGTAGTAGGAGGAGGAGTCACCGGATCAGTAGTTTTTACTGTAGCTGTATCATCCGTAGCAGGAGGTGTATCAGTCTTTTTCTTGTCTTTGCAAGATGCGAGAACACCAACAAGTGCCAATACAGCGAGAAATTTTTTCATGTTTTTTTGGTTTTAGGTTTTAATAATGGAGAGCAAACCTAAAGTTTATTGTTGAAAAAAACGATGTTTTTTATTAAATGGTTACTCACAGTCACATGATAAGGGTATAAAAAGGGCAATTACAAGGTAATTGCCCTACAAAATTTGTCATAAAACGTTTATAGACAGGGGTTCAAGCGTCAGCCCAGGTTAGTCTTCTTTACCGTGACAATGTTTATACTTCTTACCGGAGCCGCAGGGGCAGGGGTCATTCCGGCCGATCTTTGGACCAGCTTTAATAGGTTCCTGTTTCACTGCTACATCGCCTGCGCCACCCGGCTCAAATTTATCCCGTTCGTTGGCTGTATAATCCTGGCCTGCATTATCTACCTCATCCTTATTGGCCCGCATCTTACTCATATCGGTCTTTTGCTGGCGGCCTTCTTTTAACGGCGCATTTTCCTGCTGTATCGGGATGGATGAATGCGCAAGGAAGGAGACGATATCCTTGTTCACATCATTGTTCATATTGCTGAACTGGTTATACGCTTCCATCTTATAAATGACCAGCGGATCTTTTTGTTCCAGGTAAGCTGTCTGTACACTTTGTTTCAGATCGTCCATTGCACGGAGATGCTCTTTCCAGGCATCGTCTATCACGGCCAGGGTGATCGTTTTTTCCAGCGCATTGGTCAGGTCAGCACCGTTTGTGCTGAGTGTCTTGTCCAGGTTGGTCAATACATTCAGTCCTTTGCGGCCATCGCTGAACGGTACCACCACATTTTCGATATGACTGCCCTGGGTAAGGCGGATATTTTTGAAAACAGGGATCGCCTGTTTCTGCAGATCTGCTTTGTGCCCGCTGTAGCGTTCTGTTGCTTCCGTATACAACTGGTCGATCAGGGCATTGATATCCCCTTTCTTAAATTCTTCTTCTTCGATCTTTGTATCCAAACCAAAGTTCACGATACAGGCCATCTTAAATCCTTCAAAATCTTCCTGCTCCCGGAACGAATCGATAAGACTGCCTGCGACAGAAGAGAAGGAATTGTCGATATCCAGTGCCAGGCGTTCACCAAACAGGGCATGGTTCCTTTTTTCATAGACCGCATTCCGCTGTTTGTTCATTACATCATCGTATTCCAGCAATCGTTTCCGGATACCAAAATTATTCTCTTCCACTTTCTTTTGCGCCCGCTGGATACTGTTGCTGATCATACTGTGCTGGATCACATCGCCTTCTTTATAGCCAAGTTTATCCATCAGCGATGCGATACGTTCACTTCCGAACATCCGCATCAGGTCGTCTTCCAGCGATACATAGAACTGTGAAGAACCGGGATCGCCCTGGCGACCGGCACGGCCTCTTAACTGCCTGTCCACACGACGGCTCTCATGTCTTTCTGTACCGATGATCGCCAGGCCACCCGCGTCTTTTACACCTGGCCCGAGTTTGATATCCGTACCACGACCTGCCATATTCGTAGCGATCGTGACAGCACCGGACAAACCGGCTTCCGCCACCACCTGCGCTTCTTTAGCGTGTTGTTTTGCGTTCAGTACATTATGC
Source organism: Chitinophagaceae bacterium (assembly GCA_036009775.1). Taxonomy (GTDB): domain Bacteria; phylum Bacteroidota; class Bacteroidia; order Chitinophagales; family Chitinophagaceae; genus JJ008. The sequence continues at coordinate 148 of DASYLC010000098.1, read as the reverse complement.
GGGATCTTTTTCTGTTGCAGCATCCTTCCCAGCAATTCACTTACTTCCACAGAAGTGGTACCCACAAGACAGGGACGGCCCGCATTTCTCAATGCTTCGATCTCGTCTATCACCGCTTTGTATTTTTCTCTTTTTGTTTTATAGACAA